>CALMMI010000634.1 GCA_937868245.1 uncultured Ignavibacteria bacterium
GCGCTGTCCTTGTGGTTAAAGTTGAAGCCGGTATTCCTGAGGATGATCCGCGTAACCCTGCCGTTATTGCCGATAACGTAGGTGATAATGTGGGTGATATTGCAGGTATGGGTGCAGATTTGTTCGGTTCGGTGGCAGAAAGTACATGTGCTGCGATGGTTATCGGTGCTGCAGCATTTACATTGCTTCCTGATGATACCCGCCTTTCTGCATTGCTTTTCCCGCTGTTTGTAAGCGGTGTTGGTATTGTGGCAAGTTTGATTTCGCTCTTCTTTATCAAACCTAAAACGGAAGAAAAAGTGGAAGGCGCGCTCAAAACTGCGCTTGTTCTTTCTACACTTCTGATGCTTGTTGGTTTGTACTACCCTACAATGATGATGATTCCGCAAACATTTGTTATCGGAACTAAGGAATATCATAATTCGGGTGTGTTTATCTGTTTGGCAGCTGGATTGATTTCCGGTTTGCTAATTGGATTAATCACTGAGTACTTTACATCACACAGATTCAAACCGGTACAAGAAGTTGCCGATGCATCCAAAACAGGTGCTGCAACTAATATCATTTACGGTTTATCATTGGGATATAACAGTAGTGTGTTGCCAATGCTTTTGATGGCGATTACCGTTGTGATTGGATTCTCGTTTGCAGGTATGTACGGAATTGCAATGGCTGCTATCGGTATGCTTGGAACTATCGCGGTAGGTTTAACGATTGACGCTTATGGTCCTGTTTCGGATAATGCGGGTGGTATTGCCGAAATGGCTGGCATGGGTAAGGATATTCGCAAACGTACAGACGCTTTGGATGCTGCAGGTAATACAACAGCAGCTATCGGAAAAGGTTTTGCTATCGGTTCGGCTGCGCTCACATCGCTTGCTCTTACCGCAGCGTTTTTGACCCGTGCTAACTTGCCTGAAATCAATATGCTTAACCCAGAGGTTATGGCAGGTTTATTCGTGGGTGCTTCGCTTCCGTTTGCATTTTCAGCTATGACGATGCGCGCGGTTGGTAAAGCTGCATTTGAAATGATTGAAGAAGTACGACGCCAGTTCCGTACAATCCCCGGATTGTTACAGGGAACTGCCCGTGCTGATTATGCAACATGCGTTGATATTTCTACAAAAGCATCGTTGCGTCAGATGGTTGCTCCGGGTATTTTGGTGATTGCATCTCCGCTTGTGATTGGATTTTTGTTCGGTGTTCAGATGCTTGCAGGTATGCTTATCGGTGCTTTGATTGTGGGTGTGATGCTTGCTATTTCGATGGCTAACTCGGGTGGTGCTTGGGATAATGCAAAGAAGTACATCGAAACTGGTAAACTCGGTGGTAAGGGATCTGATACACACAAAGCAGCAGTTGTGGGTGATACTGTGGGTGATCCGTTCAAGGATACATCCGGTCCTGCGCTTAATATCTTGATTAAGCTTATGGCTATCATTTCGCTTGTGTTCGTGCCGTTCTTTATGAACCACGGCGGTTGGTTGACAAAGATGTTTAAGTAAACATCTGTTAATGTCTTTTGGTATGTGAAAAGCCGCTTTCCTGATTGGGGAGCGGCTTTTTTTTGTGTAGATATTTCTTCTGTTTTTCTCGTCCAGTCAGGTGTTACACCTAACTTTAATAAAGAAACCAAATTCTTGCCAAGTCTTTTATATCAAACAATTAAAGTCAGTTGTATAGCGCCGCGCATTGGCAAATTAAAAGTACTATTTCTTGCATCTGAAGACCTTGAAGGTTTTCGAAAACCTTCAAGGTCTAATATATAACTAACAAATGCACGGCGGTAAACAACTGCTTAACCTGAACATAAAGATTGTTAGAATATTGTTTATGGTTATTTGAAACATAAGTGTACAATTGGA
Organism: uncultured Ignavibacteria bacterium; assembly: GCA_937868245.1. Lineage (GTDB taxonomy): Bacteria > Bacteroidota > Ignavibacteria > Kapaibacteriales > UBA961 > JADJXV01. Next base: position 1,866 of record CALMMI010000634.1, read on the forward strand.
GTATTGTCTATTGAGAATGAAAATCTAAATACTCGTTTGTAAAGACGGGTGTTCGGTTAAATATATAGAATTCAAAACCATAAACAATACAACCCAATAAATGAAGACAGTAACAATTACAATTCTGCTGGTACTCACATCCCTTAATTTGTTCTCCCAAGTTGATAAATCATCCGAGTTATTCAAAACCTTACAGAAACAGGATAGTCTCTTGTTTAATGTTGGTTTTAACACATGCGATATAACTCAATTTGAAAATATCATAAGTGATAGTTTTGAATTTTATCACGACCAGGCGGGAATAATCAACTCCAAAGCTGATTTCATTACTAGCATCAAAAATAACATTTGCAAACTGAGCTACAAAGCTAGAAGAGAGCTGGTGGATGGTAGCTTGCAAGTATTTCCGTTAGAGAAGAATGGAGTAATGTATGGTGCTGTCCAAACAGGAAAACATAGGTTCTATGCTTTAGAAAAAGATAAGCCCGAATATCTTACAAGCGTTGCACAATTTACCAATGTTTGGCTTCTGGAAAAAGGACAGTGGAAACTGAGCAGATGTTTAAGTTATGACCACCAGGATAAAGAGGATTCTATAAATGAAAAACTCTTATTTAAGGATAAAGCGGAAACTGAAAAGTGGTTGGTACAGAAACGAATCCCGGCATTAGGCATAGGGTATATTAGCGATGGAAAAATCAAAGAAATAAAAGTATATGGAGAACTTGAAAAGGGAAGACCTGCTCCAGATAATTCGATCTTCAATGTAGCATCACTAACGAAACCTGTTACTGCTCTTGTTGCATTAAAGTTAGTAAATGCAGGAGAATGGGATGTAGATGAACCGTTGTATAAATATTGGACAGACCCGGATATTGCAAGCGACCCAAGAACTAAAAAACTAACAACAAGACACATTTTAAGTCACCAAACAGGATTCCCGAACTGGAGACGTAAAAATGCGGATGGAAAATTAGCTTTTGAATTTGACTCCGGTACTAAATATCAATATTCAGGTGAAGGATTCGAATATTTGAGAAGAGCATTAGAGAAAAAGTTAGGGAAAACATTGGATCAACTGGCAAGTGAGCTTATTTTCAAACCGCTTGGAATGAACGATACCCGTTATTATTGGGATAGTACAATGGATGAGTCAAGATTTGCAAAATGGCATGAAGGTAATGGAAATCTATATGAAACATATAAAAGCACATCGGCAAATGGTGCTGATGACCTACTGACAACAGTTGAGGATTACAGCAAATTTATGGTTCATATTATGAACGGGGCAGGGTTATCCAAAGAACTATGTAGCCAAATGACATCAAATCAAGTACGAACAAAAAACAACCAGTATTTTGGTTTGGGGTGGTTGGTTGACGAAAATATTGGTAAAGGGGAAAGTGCAATTACGCATGGCGGTGATGATAAAGGAGTTCATACAATAGTGTTTATACTCCCAAAATCGAAACAAGGACTTTTGATATTTACCAATTGCGACAATGGGACTGATATTTACATACCGACAATCCTTGCATATTTAGGTGAATTAGGGCAGGGGATTATTGATGTTGAGACGAAGTAATATATATAAAGTGTTTCCGCCCAGCCAGGAGTTACACCTGACTTTACTATAGATGCCAATTTTTAGTTAAGTCTTTTATAAGGAAAATAATTAAAGTTAGTAGTAACAATTGACTTTAATTAAACGCCTTTACTTCAACTATCAACTGAAACGGTGTAAGATTATCTTCTATGTTTTCAAAGCTCCTTTACTCAATTTCCCAATTGTCATTCCTTGAACCAAAACTGAGAAACAGACGACTGCGTATGTGATAGTTACCCAAATCTCTTTATGAAATTCCGGCTGGATTGAAAGTGCAAGTGCAATAGAAATCCCACCTCGAAGACCTCCCCACGTTAATAGAAATAGAGTTTTTAATTGAATCCTCCTTTTGAATCGAATAATTAATGAAGGTATCCATAAAGAAATAAATCTGGTAATAAGAATTGTAACAATCAGAATCAGTGAAACGTAGAGTATTGTTTTATTGACCTGCAAGATTAATAATTCCAATCCTATTAATACAAACAGAAGTGAGTTCAGTATCTCATCAATCAATTCCCAAAATTTATCTATGTATTCGGAAGTAATATCAGACATACCAAGTTTCTTACTTACATTTCCTGTAATGATACCGGCAGCAACCATAGCAAGTGGTCCTGAAACATGGATGTATTGTGAAAGCGAATATCCTCCCATCACTATTGCAAGAGTTATAAGCACTTCGACCACATAATTATCTATACTTGCTATCAGTTTATATCCGCAATATCCTATCACCAGACCAACTAATATTCCTCCGATTGCTTCCTGACTAAATAACATAATAACATTTGAGGCATCGAGTGTAGAGTTCGGTACTGCAAGTTTTAATATTGTAATAAAAATGACCACAGCTACACCATCGTTAAACAGAGATTCACCGGAAATTTGCGTTTCCAATGATTTTGAAATGCCTGAACTTTTTAGAATACTTAAAACGGCAATAGGATCAGTTGGTGAAATTAATGCACCGAACAGAAGTGCATGAAGAAATTGAACATGTACACCAAAGATACTTAGCAGGTAATATGATGAAAATCCTATCACAAAGGTACTTATTAATACACTTACAGTAGAAAAAAGTAAAATGCTTAATTTTTCTTTCTTTAAATCTTGATACTTGATATGTATAGCTCCTGCAAAAAGCATGAAACTCAACATACCTTCTAACAATAATTCACTGAAATTGATGTCAGATATTTGCTTCGTGAGAACATCTGTTAAAGAAGGGAAAATTTTTCCTGCAATCAAAAGTGTTATAGAGAATAACAATGAAATTAACATCAATCCAATTGAATTTGGTAATTTCAATATACGAAAGTTGATATAGGCAAACCCTGCTGAAAGCACGATAAGCAGAGAAAACAAATGAAATAAATCCATAATAATAGTGAGAAATGTATGTTATATGTTCCGTAGCCTTCCTTTTGTTAGGTAGAAGACTTACCGCCGATATTTTTAAAGTTATAAAAGAATCAGAGACAAGATACTGTATTTTTCATTAATTTTATCATGCAAGATTTAGGTTTACAATTTGTTTCTGTCGGGTGATGAAGAATGCTATACTAACTACAGCGATTACTTCTTTAGAAAAATATTTTTCAAAAAAAGTATGTTAAAGATGCTTACATTGTAGGTTGGATGGCATAACTGAATTGTCTTTTCACTGGTTACCAATAATCTCTAACAAAACGATTTAAGAAATCCTATCCCTGGAAAAATTATGAACAGAATACTTGATAGCTTTAGATTAAAGAATGAAAAAGAAGATTTTCAAACCGTAATTAACAGCATTTACAAGGGAGTTGAATTCAGAGGAACAAATCTTTGGATTTTAGTATTCGCTATTTTCATAGCTTCACTAGGGTTGAATGTAAATTCAACTGCTGTTATTATTGGAGCAATGTTGGTTTCTCCTATAATGGGTCCCATTATGGGGCTCGGACTTGGAATGGCGATAAATGATATAGAGCTACTCAAAAAATCTTTGTTCAATTATTTTTTTGCAGCATGCGTAGGCCTTACAACTTCCACCATATATTTCCTTCTTTCCCCTATTAATGATGCTCATTCAGAAATTCTTGCAAGAACCTCACCCAATATTTATGACGTTTTGATTGCGTTATTCGGAGGGCTTGCTGGGATACTGGCAACTTCAAGTAAACAGAAAGGCAATGTAATACCCGGTGTCGCTATAGCTACTGCTTTGATGCCGCCACTTTGTACAGCAGGTTATGGGCTTGCAACCTCAAAATACAGCTTCTTCTTCGGTGCATTTTATTTGTTTATCATCAATACTGTCTTTATTGCCTTGGCAACTTTTGTTACTGCAAGAGTTCTTAAATTTCCATTCAAACATCTTCTCGAAAGAAAAGATGAGGCTAAAGCCCATAGAATTGTATGGAGCGTTGTAATAATTACTTTATTGCCGAGCATGTATTTTGGATATGATATAGTTCAACAAAACAATTTTCAGCAAGCGGCAAACCGGTTTATTGAAAAAGAGGCAGTTCTGCCTAATGATTATCTTCTCAGAAAGAATATTGACACCAAAAATAAACTCATTACTCTAACTTACGGAGGACAATTTATCGAAGAGGAGAAGGTCCAAATACTTCGTTCCAAACTTATGAGCTATAATCTTGATAGCTCTTCCTTGGAAATAAGACAAGGTTTTGCTTATCTTCAAGATAATAAGAATGATGAGCAAGCACAAGAACTATCAAATGCTTTGAACCAGAAAGACAAACAAATCCTATTATTGAAAAGTAAAGTTGACAGTATGACTGTCCAATCGAATTTAGGTAAACAAATTTTCAATGAACTTAAAGTTCAATATCCTTTAATACAATCGTTTGTGTTAAACTATGCCACAAATAATACAAATTCATCACAATTTCCTATTTGGTTATCTACTGTGCAATCAAGTTCCAAATTAACGGTAAAAGATAAAAAACGAATAGAGCAATGGTTAAAAATACGAACCAATATTGAAAACTTGGATGTATATTTTAAGGAGTGAGGTAAAAAAAGAACATTGAAAGTGGGATTACAAGTGACTATCTAAATTCAAGTTAAAGACTATGGAAATGTTAGAGAGTAACGCCCCAAAATGCATCGTTCAATCTGGTTTTGTCTATGATTTTAATATAGAAGTCAAATTTTCTGTTTAGGATTTAATATATAGTAATTAGAGCTACTTGTTTCATTTGGCTTAACCACTGTCTCATAAAAAATCTAAAAACTCTCACTTGTTTCTAAGAATGTCTTTTTGTTCTTCATCAATCCAAACATCATCACTAATGCAGTTAAAATAATTACTTGAGTTATCAAAGATCTATCAATAAATTGTATTTGCTGAGTGATTGGAATTGATAGGAACAGTAAAATAGTAATCAGGCCCCGTGGTGCTATGTAAAGTAGAGGGGTTGTGGAAATTTTGAATGCTTTTAATATTGTAAAAAGAAAAACAAAAATCCCGACAGTGATTGAAAGAGCAAAAGCGATAGTTTCTGTATTCAATATATCTAGAATGTCAATCAAGAATCCAAAAAGTATAAAAAACAATGAACGTATCAAAAAAGCGAATTCTGCGGTGATTTCTTTGAATTTATGTACTTCTTTGCTGAAATTCACAGGGTGGAATTGTTGAATAAATTTATAGTTACGAAGTTCATCTATATTACGAATAAACAAGCCAAAAAGGAGAATAAAAATCAATCCGGGTAAATGAAATACTTTTGAAGTTGAATAAATTAACAGTACTAAAATTATCATCGGAACAAACTTTATGTGGTGTTTTATTTTATTTAAAAAACCTGCAAGTAAAAGTGTAGATACAAATGAAATCACTAACATAATAACTAGTTCCAGTCCGAAATATCCAAAACTTTGCGAACCAATATTGTCGTTTAGTGTAATGAAATTA
>CALMMI010000635.1 GCA_937868245.1 uncultured Ignavibacteria bacterium
GAATTTGGCTTACATATTCTACCGATATTACATCCCTACGGGATTTGATGAACGGTGTTGTTATTTCTATTACTATGGAATGTGACTTGGGGTGATGCCCAAAGACATAATGAATCCATTGTACGAAAACCACTGCCCGGACGGCAATGGGTGACCGCAAACGCAAGCCTGGAAATCAGGCGCAGGGAACCCAAAAATATCTTACTCTACCACCGTAACCATCACCGCTGCCCTGCTTGTGCCCTGTTCGGCTGTTACGTAATACACACCGCTCGGAAATCCATTTACGGGGATTGTAAACTGTGTTGCTTGCTGTTCGAATTGCATACGTTTCACTCCGGTAAGGGTTGTGATGCTGTAGGTTACGGGGTGGTTATCCGTGAAATTTGATAGTTTGGTTCGGTCGATTGTTAACATATTGGTTGTGGGATTTGGATAACATGTTAGTTGAGAGATTTCTGAAATAGGGTCTTTTAAATTTTCGTTTGTCTCTAAATAGTTTTCAACTTTCCAGATACCCGCCCCCAAAGTCCCTGCAAAGAGAGTAGTCCCTTTAATAAATAACGATGTGACACTAATTCGTGGCTGATTAAAACCTGTAGTTGTCCAACTTTTTGCATTATCTATACTTTTGAACACTTCACCTCCCTTTACACCTGCATAGATTATATTGTGACCACTTGTTATTGATAGAATTCTGTTATCTGTGATACCGGAATTTACTTGCCACCAGTTTCCGGACTCGTCCTCGTTATATACGCCCTTACTTTCAGTTCCTACAAACAGCATAGAATCAGAATATGTGAGGTATATGGGAACTTGACTGTTCATTTCAGAACCAATAAAACTCCAAGTAAGCCCATAGTCAGTACTTTTAATAATTCCTGAAGAGCCGGTTGTCCCATAGAGTGTTTTATCAACTGCTATGAATGAATTAACAATTGGTATTGTAAAAGTTGTCGGTATCCAGTTATTACCATTATCCGTACTTCTACATATAGCTCCTTTACCGCATGGGGCGGCAATTAATACAGAATCGAGTATGATGATTGATTGTACATATTTATATGGTAGTCCCAGGTTAATTTTCTGCCAGCTTTCACCATTATTTACACTGCGATACACACCTTCACGGTACGTTCCTGCAAACACAGTATCTCCTTTCGTAATAACTGATGCAACATACAAATCAGCCAATCCGGAGAAGACCCATTTATTACCATTATCAGTACTGGAAAAGACCCCTTGACTTGTAGCTGCGAATAGTTTCATATCATTTGCAGCTAAAGAATATATAGTGCTGCCAGCTAGTCCTTTCTGTGTTTCGACCCAGCTGTCGCCGTCATCTGTTGAACGGTACACTCCAACTTGAGTTACAGCAAACAGGGTATTACCAACAACTGACATAGAAATAAAACTTTTACTTATAAACACATTATTAAGCGGTGACCATGATAAACCTACATTTTTACTTTTATAAAGACCACTTCCTCCTTTAGACCATGCAAGAAGAGAGCCATCAATTGAAACAATCCCCCATGTACGTTCTGAAAAAAGATTCGAAACTACTGACCATCTTTCTACGTTTAGGGTACTCTTATAAAGTCCTGACCAGCTGGTTCCTGCAAAAATCATCGAATCAACAATCGTAAGAGTTACAATTTTTTCATGTAAATTGGTAGAAAATTGTGTCCAACTATTTCCGTAGTCGGTGCTTTTATATATTCCGTCAGTAGTTCCGGCGAAAACCATTGAATCTGTAAGAGCTATACAAACTGAACTTTTGGCAGGCAGACCTGTACTTACTGTTGACCACGTTGAACCGCTATCAGTACTACAATACACCCCTTCACCCCAACAAATGAATATAACCTTGCCCTTTACTGAAATGCTTGTTATGTTTTCATACGTATAACCTACCTGTACCTTTTCCCAGTTATCCCCATTGTTTGTACTAAGGTATGTTCCAAAGGTTGTCCCTGCGTATATAGTCGTTCCACATACTGCCATTGCTGTAATTTCTTTTCTTAACAACCCTGTATTGACTTTCACCCACGATTCACCAGTATTAGTACTCCGGAAAACACCGTTGTATTCAGTACCTACGAATAGAAACGAACCGTTTGAAACAATTTGCTTCACTCCACCTCCATATAATCCGCATTCAGTCCATTGCGCATTTGCAATTGACACAAAAAGAAAGAGAACCGAGATAATGGTAAAAATGGTTTTCATAATATGCCTCTTAAAAATTCTAGTTGCTTAATCTCTTTTTTTAATATGTGGTGTATAATATTTTCAATCAAACACTACAAAATAAAACTTTACACATTTTTTTCTTAAATATTATTTTTCTATAAATGCTTTTTCATGAAAAATTACAATCAACATTTATACAAGAAAAATATATTTTTTATATTTTCATTTCACTGCAAAACTGTTATCATCTTCATTGCCCTTACTCTTCGCTGCTGAATAGTCAGGTAGTAAACACCATTTGATAATCCGTCCAATGGTATTGTAAATTTTTGTTCTGCATTTTCAAATTCTCTGATTTTCCTCCCTGTTAGATCGGAAATGATATACTGTACTACTTTATCTGGCATTAACAGTTGTGTTCTATCTATCGTGAGGAAATTTGAAGCAGGGTTTGGATAACAGATAAACGATTTCATTTCAAGTGCTTCATCCGGATTTTCGGCTACATCCATAGCATTCAAATTATATTTCCATACACCATCGATCGAAGTACCTGCAAATAAACTTTTTCCGGTGGTAGCAATTGAAAATACTGCATTATCGGAAGCAAATGTATTCTCCATGTTCTTCCAACTTTCGCCATAATCGGTCGAACGTGCAATTGTCCCGTAGAATCCCGCAAAGAGAGTGGTACCATGTACCCCAAGTGACCAAATTAACTGATTATCTAAGCTTACTTTTGATTTAGTCCATGTCTCTCCCATATCAGTACTTTTACTAATTCCTCCTGACGCTAAAAAAAGTATGGAATCATCTACTACAGCCATTGAGTATATTTTAGCAGTGGCTTTGTAGCTTAGACTCGTCCAATGTTCTCCGTTATCTGTGGTTCTAAACATTCCATTTGCTTCTGTGCCTGCAATGAGAGTAGTACCGATTACTGCAAATGATAATGTTGATTTATTTAGCAAAATGGGGTTTGATTGTCCAGCTGAAGTCCAATGTTTTCCACTGTCCAAACTGCGGTATATTCCATTGCTTGTACCGGCAAAAAGTGTTGTACCAACTGCTGCCAGACACATTATTTTCGGAGTGAATGAATTTTCATCCGTCAATCCATTGCTTACTTCTGACCAGTTATCGCCATTATCCCGGCTTCGATATACACCTCCCCCACCTACATTACCTTTTGTACCTCCATTGCTTCCAATGAATAATAGAGTGCCAATCTGAGTGATGCTATAGATGTCTGCGCCATAATTTATTCCGGAATTTATGACTTTCCAATTATTCCCATTATCTGTACTGATATACATTCCACTATTAGTTCCTGCGAACACAGTATCATTTCGAGTAAAAACAGCATGAATAATTTTAAATGTCAATCTATTATTTGCCTCAATCCAGCTTTTACCATTATCCGTACTTCTATATACACCATTAGTTGAAGTTGCTAAAAATAAATCACTACCATTTCTAATAATTGCATTTATACTAAGAATAGCATTTATATTTCTTCTAAAATTGGGAAGCACTACGGGAGTCCAACTTTCCCCCGCATCATTACTTATATTAAAATTATTGTCATCAGATAAGCTTATAAAATAGGTCGTGTCGTCAACCACATGAAGGACTACCGACCCTTCTTTTATACCCCAGTGAACTTCAATCCAAGAATCCCCATTATCCATACTACGATACACTTTTCCAGAATTTGCAGATCCCACAAGAACAGTTGATCCTCTAGAAACAACTGAATATATGAAAATCTTATCGATTGATAAATTTACCTTTTCCCAGTTATAGCCATAATCCAAACTTCTGAACAAACCTTTCTCATACGTTCCTGCATAAATAATTGAGCCGTTTGTAGCTAGTGTAGAAACCTGCCCAAAAGGTACATTTACTTGACCCCATGTTTTCCCATAATCTTTACTTGAATATAACAACCCTGAATAGTCGTTTGCATAAAAGGTAGAACCTACCAGGATAATCTTATTATATGCTTTCCCTCCCCAATCACTTTTAGAGTATATCCAGTTTTTTCCTGAATCGAGACTGATATTTACTTGCCCTAAGCAAATTGCAACCAGTTTCGAATCAACCATTCCCAAGTAACGGACATTGGAAGAGCGTAAGCCGGCAAATGACCAATTCTCCCCATTATCGCTGCTTTTGTAAATACCTCTATCGATTCCAACAAAGATTGTAGAACCTACTGTAGTCATAGCCCAAACCGAACTGTTAAACGGACCACATTGTATCCATTGAGCATTTGATTCTATAGTAATTAAAAGTATAAAAGTTAATAATGTAAAAATAATTTTCATAAAACACCTCAGGAAAAAAATGCAAGAAATAACAAATCAGATTCATAGGTTATACTCTGCATAGAGCAATTTTGTTCCCGATTTTTTAAAATAAAAAAAGTGCAAATTTATTTTTGCACTTTTGATTAATATTATTTATTTTATTTGCACGATATATATTTTCTGTAGCGGTGTGTATGCAAACCCACCGCTACAGAAAATTGGGGAATCGAACAATCACATTATTTCACTCCACCACCGTCACCATCACCGCAGCCCTATTCGCCCCCCGCACCGCCACCAAAAAATACACCCCGCTTCCAAGTCCACCAACCGGGATGGTAAACTGAGCGGCATTCTGCTCATATTCCGCCAGCTTTTCTC
>CALMMI010000636.1 GCA_937868245.1 uncultured Ignavibacteria bacterium
ACAACCAAACCCAATAACTATCATAAGTACGTTTATGGCATTTATGCAGGCCGAAAAGCATCATGTAATGAAAGGTGGAAAACCTATTTTTGAAACGATAGTTATTGCAGGAATTTCAAAAAAGGTAAATGTTTACAATGGTTTATTTTCAGTTACTCCTGTTGAGGATATAACTAAAATAAAGAAAACTGATTTAGTTATTATACCAGCATTCTTACCTCAAACCAGTCCAGAGCAAAATATCAAGCTAAACAAAAAAACAATTGAGTGGATTGTGTCGCAATATAAGAATGGTGCTGAAGTCGCAAGCCTTTGTACAGGAGCTTATGTTCTTGCAGCAAGCGGGTTGGTTGATGATAAAAAATGCTCTATACATTGGAATGATGCGGAAAAGTTTCGAAGCATGTTTCCGCAAGTGAATTTAGTTGCGGATCAGGTAATAACACATGAACATGGTTTGTACACTTGCGGAGGTGCATTTTCGTTTATGAATTTAATACTTTATTTATTGGAAAAGCATTATGGAAGAGAGATGGCAATTTTATGTTCTAAACTATTTCAAGTTGATATTGATAGAAGCAGTCAATCGCCTTACATTGTTTTTAATGGGCAAAAATCCCATGATGATGCTATTGTTTTAAAAGCTCAGGAGTTTATTGAAAAGAATTCAATTGATAAATTGTCTGTTGAAAAACTTGCGAAAAAACTTGCTGTAAGTAGAAGGAATTTGGATAGACGATTTATTAAAGCTACAGGTAATACACCAATTGAATATATGCAGCGCGTTAAAATGGAATTAGCAAAAAAGCAACTCGAGATTTCCCGAAAAACTGTTCAAGAGGTGATGTACGAAGCTGGATATTCTGATTTGAAAGCGTTTCGCGATGTATTCAAAAAGGTTACTGGACTTTCACCCTTAGAATACAAAGCTAAATACAATAAAGAAATGGTACTTATACCAAGTTAGTTTTTTCTGCATAGAGTTTAAGCCCGGTAAAGAATTTTTTTATTCCTGCGTCTGATTGTTTGCGAATCATTAAACTATCCAATAGTTTTCCTAACAGTCCAAACTTGACCGTATATTCCATAACCTGCTTTACTTTTACTTGATTGCCAACTTTCTCAAAACTATAACTGTGTTGCAATCCTTTAATAGGAAAAGAGCAATCAGTAAGTTGATATGTCAACGCTTCGTTTGGTTTAAACACAGTTATTTTTTCATCAAACCAGTTCTTTCCATCGAGCATGTGTACTTTACGCTTAGCACCCAAACCTGTTTTTTCAGCAGAAATTAGTTCTGATTTTTTTACTGTTGGATCATACTTATCTAAAAGCTCAAGATTAGTTAGGTGATTCCAAATGCTCTCCAATGAGGCATTGATAGTGATTTCATTTTTAATTGTTGCCATAATTGATTTATTAAATTTAACTACTTGTTATTTGCAAGTACAAATATATAAAACTACTTTTAATTTGCAAGTAGTGAAATATATATTAATTTTGTGATATGGCAAAGCAAAAGCGCAAATCCGATTGTCCTATTAATTATGCAATGGAAATATTTGGGGATAGATGGACGTTTCTAATAGTTCGAGATTTGATGTTTAAAGGAAAACATTACTACGGAGAATTTTTGGAAGCCGGAGAAAAAATCGCTACCAATATCCTTGCGGATAGGTTATTGTTATTAGAAGATTCTGGCATTGTGAGTAAAACGGTTGACAAACAGCACAAATCAAAACAAGTTTACAAACTCACACAAAAGGGAATTGATTTATTACCGTTACTTGTTGAAGTAATAATATGGTCAACCAAGTATGATAAAAATACTGCTTCGGATATAAAGTTTGTTAATCGTGCCAAGAGAGATAGAGATGGGCTTTTAAAAGAGATCGGCACCAAACTAAAATCTGAATTATAAATCACCAATTAAATATTATTACAGATCTCGTTTACTATGGCGAGTTAGTTTTGGAGTACCGCTTTTACATTATAGGGGACAATCGTCCCCTTTTTTGTATTTAAAACAGATAAAACCCCTATTTTTTTGATATTTTTGTATAATGACTTCTCCATATTAACTCATTAAATTAAAGCCTCAATTTTTTAGTGGAAAACGAACCTGTCAATATCAATCCTAAAGCCGTTATTTTAACAGCTATTCCGTTTGAATATAAGGCAGTTAAAGCTCATTTAATCGATCCAAAAGAAGAGACACATCAAAAGGGAAATGTGTAGGAAAAAGGTCAGATAGAGGCTCTAATCGTTAGAAAATTTATTCTCCAATAATTCTTCCTTGAATTTTGCTTTGAATGAATAAGCGAAAGTTACAAGCACAGCCCGTGTATCAACTTTAAAGGTTCGTTGATAACTGAAATTTGAAGCATAAGCCGTTAAACCGCTTCTCTGAGTATTAAAAACATCTGTCACAACCAATCCGAGCGCACCGTTACCTTTCAATATTTTTTGTTGGAAACCTATGTCAACAAAATAAACAGCAATCCTTGATCCTTGTGGAGTGGCTATTGGAGAATTGTAATTTCCAATGATCTGTAATTTACTTACTTTCCAAAGAGAAAAATTATTTATGATTTTTCCATACCAACTTAAAAGATTATTAGCAAGATCAGGATTTACATTGCTTCCATCTATTTGTTGCTGATATAAAGAGAAGCTGGTATTTAAGCTCCAAAACTTAGCAGGGAAAATAGTTACAATTCCTTCTATGCCATAAGTGGTGGAGTTTCCAAAGTTCATGGGTTGCGTTAACGCAACACCATTTGATTTTAAATCAATGTAAGGTCTTATAATATTTGTTGCATAGCGATAAAAAATATTTGTTGAAAAGGATACCTTTTTCCATTCCTTATTATAGCCTGCTTCAAGAGCGTTTATAAATTCAGGTTTCAAATAAGGATTGCCGCCATGTTGATTTAGCGAATCTGTTATATCCACAAAGGGGTTTAATTGACCGAGGCTTGGGCGATTGATCCTCCTGCTAAAACTAAGTTTGATGAAATTACTTGGATTGATAAAGTAGGCAATGTTGGCTGTAGGAAATAGATTGAAATAATCTCTTTTTACATTCACATTATTACTAACAGCATGACCTTCGTTATAAACTTGCTCTGCTCGTACCCCAATATCGTATTTCCATTTAGCAGAATCCGGCTTACCAATAAAACTTCTGTACTGAAGATACCCTGCGTGAACTTGTTCCTTGAAATGAAAAACATTACTTGCCAATGGGTTTGCCACATATTCGCTATTGTTATAATACTGACTTTGAAAATCGGCATCAGTATATCTGTAAATTCCCTTGTATCCTGTTTCAAGAATTCCTTTTTTACCAATTGGATTAGCATAATCGATTTTAAAATTACTTACGTTAGAATTTTGGTAATCGTATGTTCTTTGTAAATACGGGCTACCCAAATAAGTGTCATCAATATTTAGTGACTGTGTTGTGATGTCTGTATTTTCCGTATCGAAATTGGAAGAAGAGCTTAAATTTATACTTAGATTTTTGCGGTCATCATCAAATTTCTTTGTGTAGTTCAAGGCAAACTCCAGTGCCTTTTCTCTTACATGCTCTGAAGAAAATCGTGAGTTTTTATTTTGGAACAACTGATTTTGGTCTTGAAATTGAGAAACCAAAGTCTCTAAATTGTCCTCGCTATCTAAATTACCAATTGCTTCAAAACTTAAAGTGTTCTTTGGATTGATGTTGTAATCTGCATTGAACTTCATGTTTTGAGTTTGTTCCAAGCGATCATCGTGTCTGTTCTGTAATAGATAATACTCATTGGGAATATCAAAATTTGTACGAGAAGCATTCGCTTTTCGAGTCCGTCCTGCAAAACGATTATCGTATGACAAACCTAAATTCCATTTGCCGGATTGATGATTAAGTAGGAAAGCACTATTTGCTCTGCCTTTAGCACCGTATCCTGCTCCTAAAGCCACCGATCCGTTTGTCCCTTTGCCTGTTCCTTTCTTTAATTTTATACTTATGATTCCGCCATCTGCATCCGCATCGTATTGCGCTGAAGGATTATTAATGATTTCAATACTTTCTACGCTGCTTGCCGGAATGCGATTTGTTGCGCCAAGTACAGAATTCCGCCCATTGACTAAAATAAGAGGAGATTTACCACGAACTGTAATGTTACCATCAGCATCAACAACAACGGTGGGGGTGTTTTTTAAAAGGTCAGTTGCTGTACCTGATGCCTGAGTGAGATTATCTTTCGCATTAATAATAAAACCTTGAGTGGTTTTTTTTATCAGGTCTTTTTGAGAAACAACTTCTACACCGTCTAATAATTTGCTATCAGGTTGTAATTGGATGGATGAAATCTCTCCTTCTTTATTTTGCTCATCTACTTTTGTTCTTACACTCGAACTCAAATAGCCAATCATTTGAAATTTTAAAATGTAATCACCATATGGGACATCTGTAATAATGAATTTCCCTGTACTATCTGTGGCAACAACTTTCAAAACCTTTGCACTATCCGCCTGTGTTGAAAGGATCACGCTCACAAATTCGACAGGGTTTTGTTTTTCATAAACAGAACCACTAATTACCCCCTTGTTTTGTGCAGATAATTTTGTTGAAAATAGAAATCCAGCACAGAGTAATAATAACTGCGAGTATTTAAAAACATTTTTGCTTAACAGATCAATCATTTTATTACCTGCACACTTAGATCGTCAAAATAACTTTGTGCATCTGCTTTAGTCCATAAGCCCACTTTACCTGCGTTTGGATAGGTGTCGTCTGAAGTTTCTATCATCTTCGATCCGTTTAAGGAGCAAGAAATATTATTTCCATTCATCACAATACTCATTGTAAACCATTCTCCTGATTTAATGTTACAATCCACGCTTTTTAATTGTTTCCGGCTTCCATTAACAACTTTGTAAAAGCGAAAATTATTCTCAAGCGGATTACATCTTGCAATGTAATAGTTGTTATTATCGATATATCTCCAAACTAAACCACCTCCCTGATCTTCTTCCCCTGCAACAGCTTTCATCTTTACGGTTAAAGTAAAGTTCTTGTAGAATAAATTATCAAGTGCTAAAATATTAAAGCAATCGGATTCACTCTTCGCTTGTTGAGCTACTACTTTATTTCCGGCATCATTTATTACTGACCATTTAGCGTCTTTTGGGCAAGTATTTCCAACCACACATCCTTTGGGAAGAGTAGCTTCTGATGCATTCTCAAACGAAATAATAGTATCTGTTTTTTGAATGTCTTTATCATTTATTGCAACTGAAACTTTTGGCGTTGCATCATTGCAAGCCAAAAGCGTATAAACAACACTTACGAAAAAAATTAATTTTATAATCTTCATACTATTTTGTTTTTTGAGCGATATCAAATCGCTGTGCTACGTTATCCCAATTGATTACATTAAAAAGTGCGTCAACAAAATCTGCTCGTTTGTTTTTATACTTTAGATAATAAGCGTGTTCCCATACATCAATTACCAATAATGGGATTGCGCCCATTTGTGTCAGCTTTTCGTGATTCTCACATTGCATAATTGTTAAACTATCCGAATAAGGTTGGTAGCCTAAAATTCCCCAACCTGCACCGTCAACATTTTTAGAGGTGCTTGCTAAATATGCTTTCAGTTTATCATACGAACCAAATTGTTTTTCAATTCGTTTTAATAATTCTCCTGATGGATCGGTTTTTTTATTGGTAAGATTTGTCCAAAAAATACTGTGCAAAATGTGACTTGAGAAATGATACGAAAGTTTCTTTGTCCAAAAATCAACTGTTTCGTAGTTATTTTCATCCATTGCCTTTTTTATCATTAGCATATCCTTGTTTGCGCCTTTTACCGCACCACCATGATGAAAGGTGTAATGCAGATGCATTGTTTCGGCATCCATGTTTGGTTCTAAAAAATTCTCAGCATAGGGCAAAGCTTGTTGAATAAAATTACCGTTTACATCTACTAATTTATCTATTCCGTTCTCGCTCATATTTTGAGCAAGTAAACTGTTCGTTGGAAGTATTGCTGCACCACCAATAATCAGCGAGTTTCTAATGAAGTCTTTTCTGTCCATTTTTTTAATTTTAATGTTCGTTAATAAATGTACCATCGGGTTTGAAAGCCGCCTCTTTTCTTTTACCATCCAGTTTGAAGGCAGCTTCATAAGTCAGGCGACCATCTGATTTTTCAACTTCCCATTCTGTTGCGGTAACGCTTGGGTATTTTGTTTTAAAAGCGGACGATACTGAAACCGGAACATCATCGCTAATGATGTTAAATTCCGTTGCACATGATGAAAGCATTATAATGCTTATCGCCATAATTAATTGGTTTGTCTTTCTCATTATATATATGGTTTATATTTTAATTACAAGTTTTAGTATCAATCCTATAAGTGCAGCAACCGCAATAATGTATGGCTCCTGAATCTTTTTAAATTTAAACAAAACAAACGCAGCTACAATAGCAATTCCTATTGTTATTCCATCAACAAATTGTCTTTTAGCCAAAACAATTACTGCTCCGGCAATTGCACCGATAGCTGCTGCGGTTACTCCGTCAACAAAGGCTTTGATTGCAGGATGCTTTCCATATTTTTTAAAGTAAGGAGCAGGAATAATCGTAAATAAATAACAAGGAATAAAAGTTGCCAATGCCGCAACACAAGCACCCGGTAAACCTCCAACCAAATATCCAATGAAGCCAACGGTAATTACAACAGGGCCGGGGGTGATCATGGCAACAGCCACTGCATCTAAAAATTGTTGTTCCGTTAACCATTTGTAATCTTTTACAACTCCTCCGTATAAAAACGGAACGATTGCTAAACCGCTTCCAAAAACAAACGCTCCTGCTTTGGTAAAAAACCAAGCAATTTTTCCGAGTTTAGATGAAAGCGTTACCGTAGCCGGAATTTGAAGAATGAATGGAATAAAAAGAGCAGCACTTTGTTTATTAAACTTTGGCGGAGATTTTACAAACCATATCAAAACACCTGATGCAAGAATTAACCAAAGGTTTTCCGATTCACTATAAAAAGTTGTTATGCCAAGAACAATAAAAATTCCCCAAAGCAAATAATCCTTACCGAGACTTTTCGTAGTTAATTTATAACTGCTCATTGAAATAATCCCAATCACAGCTGCTCCCACACCGTAAAATACTGCTTGCATCCAAGGTAGACCACCAAAGTGAACGTAAGCCCAACCAAGAAGAACGACCATAATAAAAGATGGAATAACAAAAGCGATCCCTGCTAATGTTGCTCCTAAAATTCTGTAGTGGACATAACCGAGATAGATTGATAGCTGTGCTGCAAGTGGGCCGGGGGCAAGTTGTGCTAAAGCAAGACCTTCTTTATAATCTTCTTCCGTTATCCATTTTTTATTTTCAACTAAGTCACGATTCATATAACCTACAAGTGCAACAGGCCCACCAAAGCCTACTGTACCTAACTTTAGGAAGTACATAACTAATTCTTTTAATGTGTAGTTCGGGGTGTCCATTTTTTATTTGCAGGGATTTGTTCTTATACTATCTCGTTTTAATTCTAATACTTTTTGTTCACTTGGTTCCAATTCACTATTCATTCTTTTAAAATTGCTGTTCTCAACATTCAACAATTCTTGTAGGCTGTCAATAGTAGGCTTGTGTTTTGCAATTATCATTTCTTGCGTCAGTTTTATTTTTTCTTCATTCAGCCGATTTTTTTCTGCTATGGTTTTGTAATCACCATTGTGTTCCATTTCCGATTTTATTTCTGTGATTTTATATTGAAGCTTAGATATTTTGGTTCGTTTGATAATGTCAAGATTATTTATTTCCTTTTCATAGGCAGGTGTATTTCTATGCCCGTATTTTACGCTTTGTTTTCCTTCCGCAATTCGGTATGATTTCATATACTCCCTATGCGCTTCCTTCATTCCCTCATTCAATTCATTTATTTTCTTTTCAAAAGGAGCGGAAATAACAAATAATTGTTCATTCAGTTTTTCCCTTTCATTTAACAGCGATGGGATTTGCGCAATTGAATCTGCTTTAATTTTACCTTCTTCATTTTCGTAAGCACACTTAGTTTGAGCGTATCGTTCTAACCACTCGTCTTTCTTATCTGCACAAGATGTTATACCAAATAACAAAAGACATATTCCAATTAACTGAAATCTCATTACTACCAATTATGTTTATGAATTTCATCACTAACATGTTTGCACCAACTGTAAAGCGCATCGTACATTACCATCCCGTGTTTAAGCATTTCATGGTCGTCTTTAAAGTTGTGGGACAACCCAGCAGAGATAGCAAATAGTCCTGCCGCTTGTGCTGACTTTTCAAGTGTATCCGTATCTGCTGCTCTTACAATCGTTGCCAAACGAAACAAGGCTTCATCTTTTAGATCATATTTTTTCAATATCGCATCGAAACTGCAAAACTCACCTTCATGCGTTAATTCCACCCCCGGAATATCGTATGGAATAGCATCCAATTCTTTTGCTTTTTCAATAACCTTATCGGTAGGAACATAAATAAATTCAGCTTCCTTGTCAACAAAGTTGACAATTAGCCAAGGACAGGCTACCCTGTCAATTTTTGGTCTTTCTCTTGTGATCCATTTCATGGTATCGAGTTTTTGTTTTTATAATTCTTCTATTTGATAGCCTACACCGTAAATATTCTTAATTACTAATTCGGCTTTAGCTATTTTTAGTTTGTTCTTCAAGTTCTTAATGTGCGCGAAAAGGAAATCGTAGGAATCAATATTCTTTAAGTAATCGCCCCAGACATATTCTGCAATGGATTCTTTAGTAATGGAACTGTTTTTATTGGCAATTAGGTGAAGTAAAATTTCGTATTCCTTTTTTGTGAGATTAATTGCTTTGTCCCACACATATACTTTTTTCAAATAAAAATCAATTACCAAGTTGGCGAAGTATAGTTTGCTTTTTGCATTGAACTTTTTTCTTCTTATAACTGCTTTCAATCTTGCATAAAGCACGGGTATCTGAAAAGGCGCTTCTAAAAAATCATCTGCTCCCAAATCAAAACAATGAACCATAAATTCAGAGGAATCGTCCTCTGAAATAATAATTACTCCATCTGTACGGTTTTCATTATTTAGCTTCTCTAATAATTTGAGTTCTTGCTCCTTTTCTTTTCCTATAGATAGTATTACGCAGTCATACTCAGAAGATTTAATTTTTTCACCGGCTTCTAATAGAGGCAAAACAGTAACCTGACAATCCTCTTTCTTTAAAAAAGAAGAAAGTTCTACAACGGGATACTTTTCATGTTCAACTAAAAGCAGTTTCATATTTGGTCTCAAAAATATACGGAGAATTCTGAATAATTGCTGAATAGTAGGTCTTTTTATTGAAATCTATCAAATTAGAACTTAATTCTTTATAAATTTACTTACGAAATGGCGAATACAAATCCAACTGAATTAGAGTTTGCATCGGTTTTTAAGGACAAAAATGGGATCATCATCATTACAATGAAAGATCACCGGAAACTGGATCAATACGATGTGATAAATATAAATCTTGCTATCCGACATAAAACGGACGGCAAACCAGCGTTAAAATTATTTGATGCTCGTGCTAATTGGAGCATGGATAAAAAGGCAAAGGAAAGAGCTAAACTTGAGCATTCCTCATCTGTTACTAAAGCAAGAGCAATTGTTGTTTCCAATTTTATTAAAGCGAGACTTTTAAAATTTCTTCAAGGTTTTGGCAGCCTTGATTACCCACAAGAAATTTTTACTGACTGGGACGAGGCGTACCAGTGGCTAATCAATCACCAATTTTCACAAAAGCACTACGATAAGGAAGCGAAATCCTAATTCAACTTCACCCTAAGAGTTGGGATAAACTTTTAATTACCCTGTATATCAACCTTTAGAACGATGTTGGTTAATTAAATTCCAGTTCCCCCCGAATCCCCCCGGAGTATTTTCCGGTAATCCCCGATAAAATTCGGCATTTCCGCAATCATCCCGTAATCGCCCCCAATTCCACCCGGATAATCCCCCGATAATCCCGGAGTATTTTCAGGCTCAAAATTTACCTGCCCAAACGTGCCGTTAACTGCCATACACGAAAAAATCTGAAAGAATATGGAAAAATCTTCCCAAACAGGTAAAGCACCAAAATGACTTTACTTTACTTTGTCCTGTAAAAACAAAAAAGACGATGAACAGGAAAGTAAAAAACAGATCGCCAACAAATCTACCAAGTAGATTACAGGGAAAACAAAAAGAAAAAATAACAATTAAAAAAGAAAAATATGAGAACGAAAGAATTTGAAGTGCCAACTGACTTTATAACAGAATTTGCTGAAGCATTAGCAGGGCATGAATTAACGAATGAAATAAATGGCGTTAACGAAGAAGGAGATATCCTAATTGAAGTCAGCTACGAAAAACCTGATCGTGCAAACGTTTTTGCCTTAACCGAACTACTCGATGATTACTACGAGAACGAGGAGGAATCGGAAGAGTAAGATGATTAGGCATAAGAGTATGGCATCTTTATTTTGAATGTGCAAGTTATTGTGGCGGTAGTTATTGCCATTAAAACTATAGCAGAATTTGCTACCACGTTTGGAATAGTGTGCCGTACTTCAATTAAAGGGAGAATGATAAAGAGGTAAGAATTGTGAAAATGAGAGGTAAGAAATGGAAATTATTGAAAGCAAGAAGCGCGAAGGGTTGAGTGTTGCTAAAATTAAAAGAATGAAAAATTATGAAAATGTATCTGATGAACAAGCTCAAGAAATATTATTTGCTGTAAAAAAATTAGCTGTTATTTTTTACGAGCATTTAAATCGCAAGAAAAAGGAAGAAGAGTATAATCAAGCAGCATAATAAATGGAAAATGACTACAGATGAAAAACTAATTGAATCAAAATTTGGAAGATTCAGCACAACTAAAGTCAAAAAAGTTGAAGGCAATTTAGTTGTAATGTACACAAGGGTTTCCGGCAAGGGGCAATTCGACAAGAATGATTCTTTGGAAACGCAACGTAAAGCTATTGAGGAATACGCAACGAGAAACAATTTAATAATTGTTTCTCGTTTTGGCGATACTTATGAAAGTGCTAAAACCGATGCGAGAAAAGAGTTTCAGAGTATGCTCAGTTTCATTCGGCAAAGCAAGGGTAAAATTGGAACCATCTTGGTTTATAAAATGACTCGCTTCAGTCGGACTGGAGGGAAAGCAATTTCTATTGCAGATGAGTTAAGAGAAAAGCATGGCGTACATATTAAAGCAGTAACCGAACCGATAGATACTTCTAATGCAAGTGGAGTTTTATTTCACGATATGCAATTATTATTCGGGCGTTGGGATAACGATCAACGCAAACAAGTTGCAATGGCAGGAATGAAAGCCAAGTTTGAAAAAGGCATTTGGGTAGTGAAGCCACCACAGGGTTATGATATTGTGCGGTCAAACGGTGAACGCAAAATAATTGTGAATGCTGATGGCAAGAAAATAAAAAAAGCGTGGGAGTGGAAAATACAAGGAATGAAGAATGAAGAAATTATTTTGAAACTTCAGGCACAAGGAGTGAAAATGTATAAGCAACAATTACATAAAATTTTCATCAACCCTTTTTACTGCGGTTTAATTTCTCATGGAATGCTAAATGGTAAAATTGTAGAGGGCGTTCACGAAAAAATGATTTCCAAGGAAGAATTTATGAAAGTGAACGATATTGTTTCTTCATCTACAAAATATGGAGTACCGCATAAATTGGAAAATATCAATCTGCCCTTAAAGGTTTTTGTAAAATGTGCAGATTGCGACCAACCCTATACGGGCTATATTGTAAAAAAGAAAAATCTCTATTACTATAAATGCAGAACAAACGGATGCAAGTGCAACAAAAGCGCAAAGTCGATGCATGAATTATTTGCAACGGACTTGGAGAATTACCAAATAAAGGAGGATTTAAACGAAGCCATTTTAATTGAATTAGAAAGCACCTATTACGAAAGGAACAAAGGCAATGTTGAGAAGGAAAAAGAGCTTAAAATTCGAATGGCAGAGCTTAAGAGGAATATTGAGAAACTTGAAGAGAAACATTTTATTAAAGAAGAAATGCCAAAGGAAACCTACGATCGTTTCTTGGCAAAGTATATGGCGGATTATGCAATTTTACAGAAGGAAATCAACGGTTGCGGTATTTACATTTCGAACCTAAAAGAAATGCTAAATGAAGCCTCAATGTTGTGCCGAAACCTGCGTAAACTTTGGGAAGACGGTAGTATTGGCCTCAAGGAAAAACTGCAAAACTTACTCTTTCCTAACGGTCTGGTATATGACAAGGAAAAGGGGGCATTTCGAACCCCGGATTTGAATTACATTATTGCTGAAATCGCCCGACACACGGGCGATTTTGCTATAATAAAAAAGGGACTGAGCTTTTTTTATAAGCGTCAGTCCCTTTGTGCGG
>CALMMI010000637.1 GCA_937868245.1 uncultured Ignavibacteria bacterium
TGATGTGTAGGCATTACCTTTGCCGTCGAATTCAGTATGCAATGGTCCTAAGCCCGGTTTTTGAACTTCACCTGCCAAAGCAGCAGCGTAATTAACTATTGGAATTCCATTTACTTCGCCGTCAAATTTCTTGTCTGTAATTGCTTTTTGCAATTTAGAGAATGAGAATACCGGAATAACCGTTGCAAGTTTACCGCCACCAACGATATATTCACCTGTTGGATCTACATCACAACCGTGTGGAGATTTAGGTGTTGGAAGAAAATACACCAACCCCGGACATTCTGCCGGGGTAAGGATAGGAACCTTATCTTCAAATGCTGTAATCGTTGAATGTGTCTTTTCATCATAAATATTATGAGCGTATTTTACGCTCATTACTTTTGCTTTACCTTGCGCCACATATTCTTCTGCTTTTTTCCAATTCACTGCAGCAATCATATCTTTATCGTTCTGGCTGGCATTAATTTCCATAAGAGTATTTGCCTGCTCGGAATTGTACGAAGAGAAGAAAAACCATCCGTGAGAATTGCCTTTTCCTGAATGACTCAAATCGTAGTCATATCCGGGCATCATAATTTGGAAAGCAATCTTCATGTTTCCCGTTTGAGGGTCAACTTTTATAAAGCTGAACATTCCCTTGAAATTCTCTTTGTACGAATCGATAGGAACATCAGAATTTGGTACGGGAACACTGAACCTTGTGGCGGCAACTACATATTCGGTATTCTGTGTAGTGAACGGAGAAGCGTGGTTTCCACCACTGTTTGGAAGTTCAAGAATTTCGGCGGTACGGAATGTTGCAAGATCAATTCGGGCAATTCTTGTAGTGTTATTACCGTTGATAAACAACCAGCGACCGTCCGGAACACCGTCTTTTTGTGAAAGTTCAGGGTGATGTGAATCGTCCCAAGGTATCGATCCATACGAAGTTTCAAGCATACCTTTGGTTTCTTCGGTATATCCGTAACCGTTTTCAGGATTTTGAGAAAACACGGGAATTACTTTCAAAAGCCGTCCGCTTGGAAGTCCGTACACTGCAACTTGACCGCTAAATCCACCGGATAGAAAAGCATAAAATTCGTCATATTTGCCCGGGGCAACATATACTTTCGACGCTACGTCCGTATCTGATGTAACTTCTTTTTGCGAGGGACAACCGATAAACACGATTGATAATGCCGCAACACTTGCCATGGCAAGCAGCCAATATTTGAGTCTCATATATACTCCCGAGAAATAATGTAACAGTTAAAAATTAGAAGACAATACATGTCAAACTTTTATAAAATCATTTTTTTGTATCAGGTTCAGGAGCTTGCGTAGCAACTGTTCGCAGATGTTCCAAAACATTTCTCGCATCTTTTTCATCCACATGCTGATTTGGCATTTTTAGTAAGTATGCTTGAAGCAGGCATTTTACTGTATCGTCCTTTTCAACCATTATCTCACTGTCCAAAATCATATTCATTATCCATTCCGGAGTTCTGCGTTCCGTTACTTTTCTGAGTGCAGGACCTACATACCGCTTGTCGAGCTGATGACATGCCATACATTTCGTATTGAATATTTCGCTTCCTTCATGTGCCATTTTTGCATCAATAGGACCTAATTTTACTTCTTTAATTCTGCCGTAACCTTTGTTATTTGCAGGTTCTGCTTGCTTGGGTGCTTCTGCAGGTTTTTCCGATACATTTTTCTGATTGTTATCTCCTCCGCACCCTGCGAAAAGACAAGCAAACGCAAACACTGTTGCTATAATTCCAGTTTTCATTGTATAATCCTCGTTATTAGTTATTTAAAGTTGAATTTTGATTTTGATCCTTGAACATAGCTGCTACCTTTGGAAACAAGATATTGTTTTCCAGAT
>CALMMI010000638.1 GCA_937868245.1 uncultured Ignavibacteria bacterium
ATTTCTTTTGTATCAACTCTTGGCTTATTAGGATTATAGAAAAAAATGTCGTCCTGATCCTCATTTTTGACTGCTGTATTCATCTTTATTTATTAATAAACTGAATATTGAATTTAGTGCAATTATTGATGTTGTTAATTTCTTTTGTAAAGTCCAAAAAAATCCCCCTATCCCCGCACACATGCGAAAATAGGAGGAAACAACCACATACCCAACAATAATTATCTTAAATAATTAAAACTTACAACCCCAACTCCTTCTTCAAATAAAGCCCGGTATAACTCTCCTGAACCTTGCACACATCCTCCGGTGTTCCCTCGGCAATTATACGTCCTCCGCCGCCTCCGCCTTCGGGACCTAAGTCCACTACCCAGTCGGCACATTTTATCACATCCAGATTATGTTCGATTACCACCACCGAATTACCCTTGTCCACCAATCTGCCCAAAAGTGCAAGCAACAGTTTAATATCCTCGAAATGCAGCCCCGTTGTCGGTTCATCCAATAAATAGAGCGTTTTTCCTGTGGAGACTTTGGCAAGTTCCGTAGCAAGTTTCACACGCTGTGCCTCACCGCCGGAAAGGGTGGGGGCTTGCTGTCCGATTTTGATATAGCCCAAACCTACCTCGTTAAGCGTCTGCATAATCCGTCTTATTTTTGGAATTTCGCTAAAGAAGTCGAGAGCCTCCTCGATGCTCATATCGAGAACATCGGCAATATTCTTTCCTTTGTAAAACACCTGACATGTTTCGGCATTATAGCGTTTCCCGTCGCATGTTTCGCACGGAACATACACGTCCGGCAGGTAATTCATTTCAATTTTCTTGATACCTGCGCCTTCACAATCATCGCACCGCCCGCCCTTTACGTTAAACGAAAAACGTCCTTGTGCATACCCGCGCATTTTGGATTCGGGTAATTGCGAGAAGAAATCCCTAATCTGCGTGAACACACCTGTATAGGTGGCAGGGTTACTGCGCGGAGTGCGTCCAATCGGAGATTGGTCAATCTCAATTACCTTATCAATATGCTCCAAACCCTCAATCTTAGAATACGGCATCGGCGACGACACAGCATTGTGGAAATGCTTGGAAAGAATAGGGTAGAGTGTTTCATTCACAAGCGAGGACTTGCCACTGCCGCTCATCCCCGTTATACAAGCAAACGTAGCCAGCGGGAGACGAAGCGTAACTTCCTGAAGGTTGTTTCCCCGTGCGCCACTTAGTACAATCCACTTACCGTTTCCTTCGCGCCGTACCTTTGGCACTTCAATCTCTCGCACTCCGGTAATATACTGCATAGTGTTCGAGCGTTCAATCAAGGATTTCTTAGCGTCGTATATCTCCGCAGGAATACCCTCGAACATAATTTCACCGCCATGGATTCCTGCCTTCGGACCAATATCCACAAGATAGTCCGCCTGCTCAATCATTTCGCGGTCATGCTCAACCACGATAACGGTATTACCCAAATCTCGAAGATTCTTGAGCGACGTAATGAGCTTTTGATTATCGTGTTGATGCAATCCTATACTCGGCTCATCAAGCACATACATCACACCCACAAGCTGACTTCCGATTTGTGAAGCAAGGCGTATCCGCTGGGATTCACCACCCGAAAGTGTTTTTGCAGAGCGATTCAGATTCAGATAATGCAGACCTACATCAAGCAAGAATTTCAATCGTGTAGAAATTTCCTTGATGACAAGATGAGCAATTCTCTTTTCACGGTCGTTCAGTTTCTCTTCCAGCGAATTGAAATATTCATATCCTTTGGATATATCCAAAAGCGTTGTTTCCGCAATATTCCGTTCGTCAATTTTCACAGCAAGGTTTTCAGGTTTGAGACGCCCGCCATTGCAGTCGGGACAGTCCTGCGAGGACATATATTCTTCAATCCCGCTTTTGATTTCTGATGATGTAGTTTGTTCATACTGCTGACGGTAAATCTCCAAAATTCCCTCGAATTTGGTTTTATATTCCACCTTCTTACCGGAGGAGAGAACATACGTCAGCGTGATTTTTTTGTTTTTCGTACCAAAAAGCAGAACTTTAACTTGCTCGGGGGCAAGCTGGCTTATTGGAACTTTCAAGTCAATTTCAACACTTTTCGCAAAAGCAACTACCTTATCCCAAATCCACATTTTACGCTTCTTACCGAGAATGGAAATCCCTCCGTCTTCTACCGAAACATCACGGTTGGGAATCACACGGTCTTCATCAAAATCACTTCTTTTTCCAAGTCCTGAACAGGTTGTACATGCACCGAACGGGGAATTAAAAGAGAAATTATTAGGTGCAAGCTGCTCATACGATCTACCGCAATGTGAGCAGGAATTTTCGGTAGAATAGAGCTTGTCCGACCATGTGCCATCGGGTAGTTCTGTCAGGATTACCACAACGTCCTCACCCATTTTAAGGGCGGTAGTGATGGATTCCGAG
>CALMMI010000639.1 GCA_937868245.1 uncultured Ignavibacteria bacterium
AGGAGCAGTAGGATGACTGTTCCATACCAACGATACATTTGCTTTGCCGAATGAATTGGTAAGCGTTGATGACTGTGTATTGATGTAATTCTTACCCGGGGCATTCACTATCGCCCGAGGAATAATCACCGACCCGTTATAGTTCAGCGTAAGGTTTATCGTATTGACCGATGATATAATATCGCTTCTCCGAACGATGCACACAGTCCGTTCACCAACCGAAGCAGCAGTTGCATCAATGGAAAATTTCATACTCGGAAGCACATTTATGTCAATCAAGGATTGGGAGGAGCCCTGATTGGTAAGTACTACAATCAACGCCTGTTGAGTACCAAGACCCGACGGTCCGAGCACAATAGTTGCAGGTACTGTTTCATGCGGCTGAAGTGTCGTATTTACATTCCCAACAATATACCCCGGAACATTTTTAACAGAAACGTCATCTATAATCAAATCGTCGAAATTGCTTGGATTTTCCAGTACAATCGGCAAACGAAGTGAATCTCCCTCGCACAGGGTATAGAGTTGTGATTGCGGGATATTAATGTTGATGCTGCGGTTGCGCGGTACAAAACAGAGATTTGCAATACAAACAGTATCTCCGTTATTTACGTATTTTACTGTTCCCTGCTCCTGCGCTTCGCGTTGAGGTTTGAAAATAATTTCTACGGTTTGAGTCTGCCCCGGACTCATCGTAACCGGAAATTGCAAAGGGTTTTTTAGTTTGAATGTACCACCAAGAGATGTTTGGATAATCGTACTGTCTATCTTCACATCAAGATCGCTGTTATTGGAAACAACCAGCTGATAGACAAGAGAATCACCCGGAGCAACTTTTACCGTATCGCAGTTAATTTGTGATGTTGTTGAAATGAAACCGCGTATTCCTTTTCCGGTAAGAGAAACAGGATACGACCTGTCGCTAATATGAATAATTGCACCGGCACCGAATACTTGACGTGCACTCGGAGTAAATTTCACACAAACAGTCAGGGTAGAGTCGGGTGGGAGTTTAACTCTCCCAATCGGGGATACTACCGTAAAAACACCGCTCGGGTCAATATCTATTGAATCAACGACTGTTGTATCTTTCCCTTCGTTCTTTATCGCTGAAAAGCAGATGGTGGAATCGGTTAAAATCCTTCGCACACCGAAATCCTTACTATTTGTCAATACATTGATGTTTGATTTAATTCCTTCGCCTGTCAGCTGGACAGAATCAACCAAACTTCCTGCATTAAAATAGAGATAGCTTATTCGTTTTCCGATAGTATTCGGTCTGAATCGAACTTCTATATCAAGTGAACCATTAGGTGCAATCGTAACAGAATCCCTTGAATTGACCAATCTGAATTCAGCAGAACCCGGAATACGGATAGTACGCAGCTGCACAGGCAAAAGCCATCTATTGGATACATTAACAACCATTCGCTGGGTTTCACCGCCAATTTCTTGTTGACCAAAATCCACATCATTGGCACTAAACGGCTGGTACAACTCACATTCCGATAAAACTGTATTATTAGAATTTCCACCTGTAACGAGTGCCAGATTGTCTTCATTAATTGATATTGTACGTTCGGAGGCAGATGATTTCAGGACATCAAACGGAGACCAAGAGCCGTTAGGATTTGAATTGTCGGGTTGGGAGAATATTTCGGTATTCGGTGTAGTTCCGCTTGTAGATTCACCTCCAACAATTAGATAACTACGGGTGGAATCTTTAATCCCTGCAATATGGGTAATGTGCGCTTTTGCCCGTGGTGTTTGCATTCTGGGCATAGCTCTCCATCCGCTTTTGGTGTCGTACCACTGTCCTTTGGTTGCAGGCTTACCGTTCGTATCCAAACCGCCAACCATACGTGCAACTTCAGATACATCCGTAAAGTTTGCACCAAACCGTTGCATAAATGCAGGAGGATTGGCGCGGGCATCCCATGTAGTCACGTTAAGGAGTTCAGTAGCAGATACATTGTTAATTTCACCGGACGCAGTTAAGATAACTGAATCACCTTTTGCACCATTCAACATCAATGTAGCATGTTCACTTCGAGCAGTTGACATATCCCCTATGCGTTCTATAGCAAGAGTGTTTACGTTAATCCGGGCAGAACTTTTTGTTGGCAAGCCTGTATTCAAGTTTCCGTTATTTTGGATTCTGCCGCCACTTACAACAACATATCCTTTCTTATCGTACGCTGCGGCACAATTACCGACGGCAGCGGGGAGATTGCCAATCATTCTCCATGACCATGATTTTGACCCCGAATTAAACTGCAAAACCTCCACACTTGGGATTGAAACATAATTTCCGCTTGTGCCCGAATACCCTCCGATTGCAAATACAATCGATTCACCGTTCTGTTTGCGAACAGCAACTAACGAGTGATATGCCCTTGAAAATTGAAGCTGGTTTGCAGTCTGACTCCACCCTCCATTTTTGTATAGGTAGGATGATGAGGTTGCAGCACCTGAACTTGTTATTCCCCCGCACACAAGCACTTCCCCTGTATGGAGTGTTACACTTTGATGACCTGTGAGCGATAACGGGAGTGGCGACGCTAATCGCCACTCCGGTTTCGTAGTTTGAGCTTGTGTTAAAGAGGAAGCAATTCCGAAGAAAACAACCAAAATCAAAGAATACCGTATGTACATACCTGCTGTTTCAAAGCAGTTACTTGCACAGAACAGATTTCCATAGGTATGTTTATTGATCATTTCCACCTCATCGAATTACCGTCATTATTGTTGAAAATTCTGAATATTCAGAGATAACACGTACCATATATGTACCTTCACCGAGTGATGAAGTGCTGTAGGTAAGCTCATGAATTCCTTGCCCTAAACTTCCGGCAGGAATTTCGGCTATTGTCTGCCCGAGAATATTCGTAATAAGAACCTTGGTTGCTCCTGCATGTTCAAGAGTGAATCTGAAGAGTGCAGAAGATGACGAAGGATTTGGAATAATAACCAACGGATTAGCTGAGCTAAGTCCGGCAAGCGGTTCTTCTGCAACACCGACCGTTATTGACTGCGGGATAGCCGAACAGCTTCTGATGCCGTTTTTACTTTCGGCAATTACAAACAGATTTTTCAATAGGGCTGTATCGCATGTAAATTCCATCGAGTTTTCGTTTGGATATGCAATTGCCATCAAAGAATCAAACCCATCCGCTTTGGAAAGATAGACCGCATAATTTGCAACATTCGGGTCAGAGTTCGGCGTATAGCTCACATGCACATTCCCATGTTGGTTTGATGCTACAACAATATTGCCCGGGGCAGAAACAGATTTATCAACGGTAAACTGTCCGGCTGCATAGACTGTTGCAGGAGCTGTTCCGATTGCCTCACGCTGGGCATAGACATAATACGAGCATTTCTCCAAACTGTCGAACAAGGAAAATGCGAATTTACCCGCATTTGCTTTTGCCCTACCCATGTAAATTCCACTGAAAGAATTTTGTCTTGAATCGACATATATATCCACATAGTCCGACGAACTGTAATTACTTGCATCCCAACTTACGGTAATATTTTTACCGGCAGCAGTTGCAGTAATATCAAAGGGGCGTTCCTTATTCAACGAGAATAGCGCGATGGAATCTGTCGGTGCAGGATTGGTTAATTGAAGAATCCATTTTCCTTTTTGCGGTGCAATAATTGACCACTGAGCGAATGTTCCGTCACCTCCGTCGAAGAGTATTACGCTGGAATCCGATTTTGTTGCAGTAATTTTTTCACCGCTCGGCGAAACAAGTGCAGAAACAGGAACTTTCGTTTGGCTCGACATAAGCACAAAAGCACGAAGGGTATTGTCTGTCACTACAAATGTATCGGCAGGAGACGCCTGGATTGTTTCGTCGTTAGAGGTCGAAGAAAGTATTCCCGCTCCCTTTATGCTTCCTGTTTCGGGTATCAATCCTTTGAATGCTCCGCCAAAATTCATGTAAGGACCTGAAGCATCCAACCCCATTTTGAAAGAAAGACTTCCATAAGAGGATAGGAAAGGAACCCCGCAGGTAGTTACATCCACCATGC
>CALMMI010000640.1 GCA_937868245.1 uncultured Ignavibacteria bacterium
TGACGGTTCTTTACTGAAAAATCTTACTTTCGTACAAAACCGAGTTTATCTTATCTTGCTACTGTAACGTTGCCTTGCCCTATAACCACACCATTCAGATTACGTACCGAATATCTATACAATCCGCTTGCAAGTTCATTAAGAGAAACAGGTACATTTACTGTTTCAGCTTGTGAAAATACCGGTACAGATTTAACCACTGTTCCTAAAAGGTTGAAGAACTCAATTGTTGCCATACTACCATTAGTTTGGTTGTAGGAAATGGTAACATCATTTTCAGTTGGATTTGGGTAAGCAATTGAATTGCTGAGTACAGTATTTTCATCCACTGATGTAGGTCCGGCAGGAATCTTACCATCAAAAGTAGTTGATTGGGGATTTGTGAATGTAGAATCTGTTCCATAGCTGACAGTAGCCATAGCAATCATCGAATTTCTCCAGAACTTTCTTGAATTTTCTTTCGTGACTTTGCCTTGAGAAATTCCAAGTAAGCCTGCATAGAGGGGAGTAACAGGCTGGTTATTCAAATAGAATGAGTCAATTTGAATATATGTTCTTTGTTCTATCAACACATCATAGAATGCAGAAAGTTTACCGTCGCCTGTAGGAATTTGCGCTTTCCCCCAACCGATAATAGAGTCGTGTTGAGTGATAATTCCAATCTTTGAAATAGGTGCATTGTCTAAAAAAGCTCCTCCGATTGTTGCAGAACCTGTAGCTGTCCATGTCATTTCGGAGTTCCATACATCACCTGCTGTAACTGGGAATTTTAGAATTACTCGCCCACCTTTTGTTACGGCAACTTGAGAAGGGATAATCAAACTGTCTTTTGGATTTTTTGTTACCATTTCAAGTCCGTATCGCTGTTCGTCGATTAGCACACCTTTTTGTTTATACCCGTTATCCTCTGCGGTATAAACATTTTGGATGTTGAACCCGGCGGTTGCTGTAAGATACTCGAAAGATTCAAGATACAAAGCATCAGTAAATGCAGGATTCTGACGTGCTGCGTAGTTCAATTGAGTAGATCCATCGAAAGAAGAGACAGGAGCAGCAGTTACATTAAGGTTCGAGCCTGTCATCGCTGAAAAGACTGTTTGTGAAGTTCTATTAGAAGTGTAGGATCCAAATTTGAAGTCAAAATTTGAATTGTTGATAATTAGTTGCGCATTTGCTTGAGTAGTAGATACGATAATAGCACAAAAAAGCAGCAGTATTGATTTCATTTGAATCTCCTTAGGATAAGTGGTATTTAGAAGCATGTTTACAATTCGGTATTATAATGCAATTTACAAAAAAATATCAAGAATATAAATACAGCGGGATGTTAAATTATTACTAACATTAAAGTAGTACTATATCTTTTTCAGTGAAAAAAGTTTCAAATCGACCATATCAAAAAACAGTGAGTAGCAAAGAAAACAGATTGCATTTATTAAATCCGTAATTTTGCAGGATGAATTTCATCCGCAATAGAACTGTTTAATCTCACAACAAAGAGATACAATATGCCTCCAAAACCACCGCTAACTCAAAATAATACTATTACAATTGACAAAAAATTCTTGTTGAAATTAGTGGTTGTAATCCTAGCAATTATCGGGTTCTGTTGGTATGGTGGAAACTTATTTGCGCCGGGTGTTAACGTGAATGCCGAAAAATATAAACTCAAAGTGGATGAAGCTACACTAATCAAAGCAATAGAGAATTTCAAAAAGGAAAACCCTCAGTACAATGTGCCTGAGTATGCAGACTGGAAAGATGGTCGTTGTGATAAAGACGATTATGGGTACAGAATTTACTTTTACTATCTTAAAGAAGATCAAATTATCATTACATTTGCTAGAGAAACCTTTGTCGGAAAAACTACTTTTGCTTTTGTAGCTGTTAATCAAGGATTAGGGATTGGTAATGTGAAAGGAATAAATAAAGATTTCAGCAGAAAAGAGAATTCAATGCAAATCCAACTATTTGAAGAAAGAATTCTAAACAAAGTGAAAGAGAAATTACAGCTATAACAATAATATTCCTATCCTGCCTTCCATTGTTACCACCAATACTCTTGTTGCATTTATTAAATCCGTAATTTTGCAGAATGAAATTCATCCGCTATAGAACCATTTACGCCATACTACCGCTAATAATATGCTGCTTGCTTGGCTCATGTGCCAATTCCCAGCCTCCGTCAGGAGGGCCACCCGATAAAGAACCACCTGAAGTGAATGAATTTTCCCCTCAAAACGGTACACTTAATTTCCACGATGAAACGATTACATTGCATTTCAGCGAGTATGTCAATAAATCAAAGGTAAGTGAAAATATCTTTATTTCACCAAACAAACGATTGGAATATTCATGGAGTGGACGCGAACTTGAAGTCACGATTGCCGAACCGCTGGATTCAAACACAACGTATTCTTTTACTCTCGGCACTGAATATACCGACCTTGCAGGGAACAAACCTGCACAGGCATTCACAGTAATATTTTCAACAGGTTCACATTTAGACAGCGGAATTATCCGCGGTAAACTCACATCGGATGCACCTTCGGGTGTGTATGTTTTCCTGTATCCTATTTCCGGTATAAATTCCGACACACTCAACCCTGCCCATACAAAACCAAAATATCGAACACAAGTTGGCTCGAGCGGCACTTTTGAATTTCGTGC
>CALMMI010000641.1 GCA_937868245.1 uncultured Ignavibacteria bacterium
ATTGGGATGAAATTGCCTTAAACATAGGGGCGGACATACCAACATACGTATATCTCGCTTCTATTGTTAGTGAAACAAAATTATCATCTTTCGATCTTTTGTCAAAACCTAATTCCAATCCTGCATAAATACACCCCGCAGGCGAAATTATACTTTCATCATAAACAACCCCGCCAACCCGTATATCGTTTTTGACTGTGCTGCTTAACACTTCTTCCCATCGTATATGCCCTACACATAATCCTATCCCAATACCCGAATATGTTCTGAATTGATTACCCGATGGAATCAAATCTACTGTAAGAAGTAACGGAATTGCTTTGAAATCTATAGTTTCTGTTGGAGAACGGATTCCGACTAATGCCGAATCAATTGGCGAATACGCCTGCTCAGAAAAACTGTCGAAAAAATGACCTTTGAAATACTCACCGGAAACTCCAAAACGTATCCCCGGGATTGGTTCACCTCTAAAACAAATACCTACAACGGGCTGTACCATATATGTATTATTTATATGGAATGCCTTTGCATACTCAGTATAAAATTCAGAATTTCCAAGGTTAAACTTTGACCCTAGATATGCAGAAATAGTCTTATTCATTCTACCAGTTTTTGCTTTTACCACTGAATCGGGCATTCCGTAACTTTCTGCATAACTTGCAAGAATAATTGCGGCAACCCATAACCCGACTCTCGAGAAAAGCTGCATCATTATACACTCAATGAATTGTATTAATTACAATATAACTCTTTCTTCGTCTTAAATTTCCTATCAGATTTATTTCTTACAAAATACGCTTACCCATACAGGAAGCAACAGCTCCTGTTGCAAAAATTGCACTTGTATTCATATTATCTAATATCGGATTCACTTCGGCTACTTCGAACGAAGAGATAAGTCCACTTTCTGCAATCATTTCCATTAACAAGTGTGTTTCTCTATACGATAGTCCGCCTTGAACGGGAGTTCCAACTCCTTGTGCAACAGAAGGGTCAACACTGTCGAGATCAAAACTAATATGCAGGTGATCTACGCTTGTTCGCATCTTATCGAGTGTATTTTGAACAATTGTAAAAATGCCGTGTTTGTCGATATCAAACATGGTGTAAGCGGTAATCCCAAGCTCCTTAATAAATTGCTTTTCACCGTCATCTACCGACCTCAAACCGATATAGACAATGTTCTCGGGTTGTAATTTTGTAAAATCACCACCTATTGTTGTCAGTTCCTTTGCACCTAATCCGAGCGAAACGGCAACAGGCATTCCGTGAATATTTCCGGTAGGGGAGGTTGCAGGTATGTTGATATCGGAATGTGCATCTATCCATAAAACTCCCAATCGCTTTCCGGTTTTTTTACAATGCGCGGAAATTCCTGCAATTGAGCCGATGCTCATCGAATGGTCGCCGCCTAAAATCAACGGAAAATCACCATTGTCTAACACACTTTCCACTTTGTCGGATAAATGTTGGCAAGCTTTTGTAATTTCAGGTAAATACTTTAAAGAATGATCTTCAATTACCTGAACTTCCGGGGTTTGAATCGGAATATCGCCTTCATCATACACTTCATATCCCAAAGCCGTTAATTTTGGACCAATATCTGCAATACGAAGGGCAGAGGGACCCATATCCACTCCACGCCGTCCTGCTCCCAAGTCCATCGGAAACCCAATTAAACGAACAACTTTACTCATAAAATACACTAATTTGTAAATAGTACTGTATCAACATTTCTATTCGGAATCTACACCCAATCCGAAAATCGCAGGTAATTTATATCCGTGTTTTACAAATGCAGAGAACATTTGGGAAACACTAAAAATAAATCCGATGTTTTTTGTATCTGCATTATATGCAAGATCAAACCGTAAAGTCCCCTCCGGTCCGGCAATATTTGTATTATGCAGACGGAATCCTAAACCTAAAGCATGATGAAACTGAATGTCCGACAGTTTCTCCCCGGCTTTCCAAACACTACCCATATCGTAAAACCCTACACCTGAGAAACGGAAAGTCCACAATTCCCAATTGCTGAAAAACCGTGCTTCCACATTTCCAATTATTCTGTTTGCACCTATCAATTGATTTGCGGCATATCCACGGAGTCCGGCATCAGTATCTAAGATTAACTGTCTGAAACCATTCCAATTCCATGCAGTCTGCTGTCTGAATTGAGCCGCAAGAACAGTTAAATCCCCAAGTCGGTAATGACCTACACCCAAAAATTCTTGATATGTGTATCTGGATTCACTGCTTGCAAAACCACTACCACCCGACATCTGACCAAACAAATATAAATCACCTATTTTTGCTGATTGTTCTATTAACCCGCCTGCATAAAACATTCCATCATCCACCTGCATTTCGGGTGTTGATGATTGTAAAGCGAATGTTTTACCTAACACTACGCCGCCATATCCGCCTATGGGTAAGTCCTCGGTATAGTATGAATTAAGATTACTTACCGTATAGAATCGCTGGCTGAGCGAAGAAAACCCGATTAGGATTTTAGCATTATTATCAAATGCCTGACGGTACTGGGGAGCAGCCCGTTTTACATCTTCTGCACTTGCATAAATACTTGCAAACAATCTGTCCTTATTCTTTAACCCAAGCGAAAACCAACCTTCTGCTGAACGAACATGAAATTCTGGTGTGAGAAACGAATTTCCGGTATAAACAAAAACCTTCCCGAATGAATTTGTAACAGCACCTCCGTATGCACTCGGTGTTGATAGGGTCAGAAATGGTTTTGCAAGCATTGCAAATTGATCTGTCCGAAATCGATTTGAAATTATGCTTACGTTTAGCGACATAGGGCTACGCAAAAACTTCCTATGGGAATACTCACCCCAACCTTGCCAACCTATGCTGTTTTCTGTTCTGTATAATCCTTGCAAATAAATACTCGAACCCATTCCGAGTACATTCGATTCCTTAAACTGCGCGCCATAGTTTTGTATTCCACCGCCTGTGGAATAAATAACACCCGGTAATGTAGTCCATTGATCCTGAGTTGTTATGGTAATATCGGCTTCGGAATCGTTAAGTGTATCTACTTTGATTTTGACCGATGAAAAAAGACCTAATGAGCGTAAATTCCGTTCGGTTTCCTCAACATCATCATCGTATAATTCTTCATCTTCAGTAAAGAGGAGTTCATCTTCAATTACATAATCTTTGGTATTGGTGTGCAAACTGTTTGCAAGTTTTTTTATGGATACCAATTCATGATTGGATGTATCGAACACGTCTTTTTTGTCGAGATAAATGTTCTTCACACGGATTTGTGCAGTTACACTTACCGCTCCAAACAGAGCAATTGCCGTTACCAGTACATATAAGCGTTTCTGCATCTCCATAGACTGCAATTTACGATAATTTTACGTTTTATTCCCCATTTTTAACGGTTTGTGGGGGAGGGTAGTATAATTGAATAGTACGTGATATAAAGGTGATTAGAAGAATCAATATATAGTTGTGATTGAGAATAGTACCGATAATTATTATTTTCGAATGCTTTGGATGATGGATTTAAGTTAAGGTAGTAATTTTGGAATTGTATCTTTGTTAGTTCATGAGTATAATCCTGTAAAGGAAGGAATTATTATAGAAACTGCATAAAACAATTCAAATCCAGAAAGGATAACATTATTATAGCGAAGTGTCAGATAGTTCTAAAGAGAATTCTTCGATTACATTACATAATGTTAACACCATTTGACTGAGATAACCCCTCTGTTACCAAATCATAAACAATCTATCCTAAAACAACACAGCTCACGATATATATCGTGAGCTGTGTTGTTAAATCATAATATCAATAATTTACATCAACCTCGCCCGATAATCCTCTTCAATGATTCAATTGCAGCAACAACAGATTTATCATTACCAAGATAATTGGTAATCATCTGGCATGAATGCAATACTGTTGTGTGGTCACGACCGCCAAAATACGTTCCGATGTTTTTCAGGGATAGGGGAGTGTATTTCTTTGCAAGATACATAGCAACCTGCCTGGCAAGAACAATTTCATGCTTTCGTGATTTACCTGCAAGGTCTTCTACAGGGCAACTGTAAAAGGCAGTTACTTCCCGTATAATATCGTTGATTGTAATAGTCCTATCAGCAGCAGGGGCAGAAACACCCCTTACTACTTCTTTGGCTAGATCGAGTGATAATTCACGCCTGTCGAGCGAAACTTTTGCGATTAAACTGATTAAACTGCCTTCGAGTTCACGGACGCTTGTGAAAACATGGCGGGCAATGAATTCGATAATATCCGATGGAATCTCGAAACCTTCATCTAAACTTTTGCGTTGCAGAATTGCCATCCGTGTTTCGTAATCCGGTAATTGGACATCCACAGTCAATCCCCATTGGAATCTGGAAATCAGGCGGTCGTCAACGTCCGTAAGTTCTTTTGGAGGCTTATCACTGGTAAGTATTAATTGTTTTCCTGCTTGATAGAGAGCATTAAAGGTATGGAAAAAATTATCCTGTGTTTTTTCTTTTCCACTGAAGAACTGAATGTCATCTACAATCAATACATCAATCGTCCGGTAGAAATTTGTGAATTCGTTTACCTTGTTGTTCTGAATTGCATTTACATACTCAATGGTAAACCGTTCGCTGTTTGTATAAAGAACTCTGGCTGAACTGTTATTCTGTACGATGTAATTACCGATAGCCTGAACAAGGTGGGTTTTCCCAAGACCTGTAACGCCGTATATAAACAAGGGGTTAAAGCGAGTTTTTCCAGGTGCTTCCGAAACAGCCATAGCTGCTGATGCTGCAAGCTGGTTGCTTTCTCCACGAATAAAATTCTCGAAAGTATAACGTGAATTGAGATAGTTTGGATATTTCTGCTGAACCGGGGCGTCGGTCGCAAAGGGTAGAATGTTCTGTTGATTGTTTGGAGCACCTGTTGCAGGAGCATTACGGAAAGCAGGGAGCTTAATGGCGCGCTGTTCAAGGGTGTCGCCACTTTTATTAACTAAAACCTGATATTGCAGTTTTGATTTCGATCCGAGGATTTGAGCAATAGTTTTTTGAAGAAGAGCATAATAATGTTCTTCAATCCATTCATAGAAAAACTGACTTGGTACTTGAATTGTGAGTTGGCTATCCTTCCAACATAAGGCGGTGATTGGTTCAAACCAAGTTTTAAAAACCTGATGAGCAACATTATCTTTAATGATTGACAGGCATTTATCCCATAGCATTACAGCCTGAGCATCGGGTAC
>CALMMI010000642.1 GCA_937868245.1 uncultured Ignavibacteria bacterium
GTTCTTCGTGGAGAGAGAGAGCATGAATATAATATTTCAAAGCTGTGTTATAGGAGCCAAGAGAACAATATACATTTCCGATATTTCCGAGGACATTAGCTATTCTTGCTTTTTCTCTAAGTTCTTCATGGACGGTAAGGGCATTTATATAATATTCCAAAGCTCTATCGCACGAGCCAAGATTTAAATATACATTTCCGATATTTACCATAATACTTGCTATTCCGGATTTAGCTCCAAGTTTTTCGTGAATTGAAAGTGCAGTGGCAAAATATCTCAATGCACTTTCATATGATCCAATAGAAAAATAAACAGTTCCGATGTTTCCGTTAATATCCGCTATTCCAGTATTAATTTCTAATTTCTCGAGTAAAGAAAGTGCCTTGTGATAGAACTCTAATGCCTTATCATAAGATCCAACAAAATAAGACACACTTCCGATAATGCGCCACGCTTCAGCTTTGCTTGCCTCGTAGTTGCATTCTTCAGCAATCGAAAGAGCTTTTTCAGCAATCAGAAGCGCATTATCAAAATTGCCCTGCATACGTGTAATGCCTGCCATCGTGAGCATAGCATCAATATGTATAGATGAATGTAGTTCACTAGCATCGAGCACTGTATTTACCAATTGTTCTGCTTCATTAAAAGCACCGCACTTATTCTTAATTTTCGCCTGTTCCAAAAGCTCAACTATATCTACAATTGTCATAATGGTTAGGCAAAAAAACTGAAAATTAATATTGCTTGTGTTTTTCTACAAATTACCAAAAAAAAACTTAAAAAATTCAGTATATCTAAGTAGGGGAGCGGAAAAAATGATACGATAAGTTTGCATCCGAAAGATTCATACTTTTTTACTATTTTTTTGAAAGGTTCTCAAAATGAGACATGGTAACAGTTCCTATGTACTTCGGTGTACTGCAAGCCGAAATGGAATCAAGTCAGCAATGCTGATGGTAGTAATAGCGATGATGGGCGTAATGAACGTAACCCAAATTATTGCCCAAAATCAACCATCTGCTGAAATATTCGTGGATACGAGTAATATAAATTATCCGTTGAGGTTAACAATTGCAACCAACACGCGGAAGGATATTGCCTCTATGACAATAAGAGCATCAGACCCAACAAAAATTGTAGCATTTAGCGGTGATGCAAGCAAAGTTTCTTTGTACCCAATCGGGGAAGTTGGGATGAGAATATCGTCTATACCAGACACTGCATTTTTACCTACGGGTAGTAATCTAACGATTGCTCGATTTATGACCGACAACACAACGCGACAACAGAAATTTACGGTTGATTTCCTTAATCGCAATGGTGAGAGCGTAGCTTCGCAAACTTTAGATGTAGGAATAGCAGCTTTTGTGGCATTAGCCGCACCATGTAATCGGAATATATTAGACTTAACGACAGGAATGGGTTTCAATGGACAATTTTTAACACCGAATTCAGTTGATCCAACATGGGTATCAGTAAATGGAAATATAGCGGGTCTACCCAGTGGATCTAATCCAGTATATGTTATGCCAATAACAAACGGTTGGAATTATAGTAACTTTTCCATGTGGTTGGGATGGGCTCCAGGAGCTAATGGATATTATAATACTTCATGGAAAGCAATATGTATAAACAGAGATAGCACGGAAGTATTATTCACTATCTATTGTAATGCAGATGATTCCGCTCAAATTTTTTTGGTACCACCAACTGGCAGTCCAGAGATACTAATGGGCGATGCCACATGGTGGTTACCCGTGCCAATGCCTATTCTTTACCCGACAACACTTAATACTGGAACATACTATATACGAGTAACTACAAAAAACCCAGGTGGTGGCCCTACAGGTTTCCGCTTCGATGATCGTTCAAATGTTAAAGTAGTCGATGGATCTGCACGATTAGGTATTTCAGGTAGTAATTGTTGTATAGCAAAAGGGCGGTTGTTTGGTTGGAAGTATTGGGATAAAAATTGTAATGGTATTAAAGACAAAGGTGATTCACCATTGTCAGGTTGGGTTATCACCGCAACTCCAACTGCTGGAGGCACACCTGTAACTGCTACAACTGACGGCAGTGGTTTCTATTCCATGTCGCTATTTGAAGGAACGTACACTGTATCAGAGACTATGCAATCTGGATGGACTCCAAGTACCTCTTCCGGACCGTACACTGTAAATATATATTCTAATCAATCTACATCAAGAGATTTTCTAAATTGCAAACAGCCATCTTGCGAAGAACTCTTTACAGAACTGAAATCGGATTCAGCTTGTTGTACAGGCAGATTCAGTATCAGTAATGCAGGGAACGTTGTTGTAACAGCATTAAGTTTCAGTGTCACAGACGGTGTACTTACAGGAGTCAATACAAGTTGTCTGGCTGCAACATCACCAAATCTAACTGCAGGGCTTTCAACAGGTACATTTACCTATATTCCTGGTTGTCCATACATGGATGTTGAATTTGGAGCAAAATCAACGACAGCAACCGGAAAAATTTGTGTTGTTTGGACTGCAACATTCCAGCAAGGGACTAAAACATTTAAATGTAGCAAAGAGATCTGTCTGAACTGTATCCGTATGCCGAAGGACTGTAAAATTCCAATGCAAGTTATACCTGATTTATATCCACCGATTAATACCGTTTCACGAACATTTACGATAAACAATGTAAAACTACCGGCATCGAAAATTTCGTCGGTGGACGTTCTTTTCGTTAATGAACCAACACCTCCTCATATTGGAGGTGGACTTATTGTGGATTTACCCCCACCAAGAAACTGGACGTATGCTAACTCATCAGCTTATAACAAAATTAAATTGAATTGTTCAGGAATGGTAACTCCAACATTTCCACAGGGAGCAGCGGCTTCTAACTGGGTAAAGTTCAACCTTGGTGTAGATAATACCATCAATTACAGCGGATTGATTCTCATTAAAATCGGCTATTGTGACGGTGATACATGTTTAACGGAATACCAATGGGATGGAGATAAGATTAATAGTATTCCAAGTTCTATCGATACTGCAATTGCCATTAAAAATCCTCGGATATTCCGCTTTAAAGTTACATCTCCTGACAGTACACGTAGTATCGGAATCAAGGTAGGTGATTCGTCGGTAGCTATACAAGCTGTCACAGCGCCATGCGGAAGTTTGGAGAACGACTGTCCAGATATCACGAAGCAATTCCGCGCCGCCACAAAAGGAAATATCGCTCATCTCACGTTTGGTGATGGTAGTTGTGACCCAGATCCTACATGCTATTGCTGTCCACCAGACCAATTTACTTTGACCGTTGTTTATACTCCGGGAACTGATAAAGTTGACCCTAAAGTACCGATAAAACTATCGTTTTTTGACAAAAATGCTGTAGAAATCGGACAAGCAGAAAAGATGCTTACATCATCGGCTGTAAGCAGTGTGAATTCGATGTTAGCACCAATTCCTGTAGGTGATGTAACAATCAATAGTGTAACGCCAAATCCTGCATCCGGTACTGTTACGTTCAATTATACACTTGGAACAAGTGAGACAGTTCGTTTGGAGTTGTTTAATCCGTTAGGTCAGTCAGTTGCAGTGATTTCCGAGGGCTTCCAAACACAAGGAACACATCAGTTAAACTACAATGTAAGTACATTAGAGTCTGGTACATATTACCTTAGATTGACAACTCTCTTAGGTAAAACATCAGCAGCAGTGAAAGTAATTCACTAAAGCTATAGAAACAAAAATGTGAGCTATGCTAATCTGCAAAGTTCGCACAGGGATTAATCATCGTCATGTACAGTTTGGTTACATCTATCATATCCTCAACGATAAGTATCAACAGCATTCTATCGTAAGGATAGAGTCATTGAAGTACTGTCGGAAGCCGCTCTCCAATCCAGGAAGAGCGGCTTTGTTTTTATATAAAGACCCTTACGAACAGCACCCATCCCCACAACATGCTTCTTCAGCAACAGCTTTCTTAGGCACATTACCTTCTGCTGGCTTTTCTCCATACACTGTCACGCTTGTTATTTGATTACCGGATGCATTGAACGTTGCAATTTCGTCAGCTGAAAGATAATTTAAGAGAATATCATCCGGGATTCTAATAGCACGGTCTTTCGGTACGGAAACATTTACAAAACCGGCATCCTTGATAATCGAAAGATATTCATCCAGTTCAATCGCACCAGAAACACATCCGGCATACATTTCGGCAGCTGTTCGGATACCTTCGGGGAGATTTCCTTTCAGTACTATATCCGATACGCTGAAATGACCTCCAGGCTTTAATACACGGTACATTTCGGTAAATGCTTTTTTCTTGTCCGGTACTAAATTTAATACACAATTACTGATAACAACGTCAATAATGCCTCCACCTACCGGTAGTTTCTCAATTTCTCCCAAACGGAACTCTACATTGTTAAACCCTAATGTGTCGTTGTTTATCCTTGCTTTATCTATCATTGGTTCTGTCATATCCACACCAATAACCTTGCCTTTACTTCCTACTAAAGCGCGTGCAACAAATGCATCGTTACCTGCTCCCGAACCTAAATCCAAGACAACATCGCCCTTTTTAACTTGAGCAAATTCAGTAGGGATTCCGCAACCAAGCCCTAAATCTGCTTCAGCAACATAACCGTCTGTTGCAGAATAATCTTCACTCATTATCGTATAATCTACTGTTGAACATCCCCCTGCACCACAACATGATGCCTCATTCATTTCTTTTGTCTGTTCTGCAATTTCGCCGTATTTCTCACGCACGAGCTGTTTTAGTTCTTCTGCTGTATTCATTATAGTGTCTCCTTAAAAAGTAATAATAATGGTTTTGCTCAAATGAGCGTTTCTTGAAATTTATATACTTAACAATTACATTTCGTGCGTGAACTTTCCACTCCCGTAAAAAAACTGTCCAAAAGGAATTTTAATTGAGAGAGTTTCTTGTAATCAATGCAGTAACATGACTTTGGACCATCTATTTCACCGCAGATCAGTCCTGCTTCTTTTAGTGCTTTCAAATGTTGGGAAACAGTAGCCTGTGCAAGCGGGAGTGCCTCCACAATTTCACCACAGATGCACGACCCGTGATTTGCAATTTTCCGTAAGATTTCTATCCTAGCCGGATGTGCGATAGCTTTGGCAAGTTGAGCGAGTTGTACTGTTTGGTCGTCGAATTGCTCAGTTTTCATAGCTTTAATTTTGTCAGATATATTGTTGTCGTTTTTCTTTATCGTAAAATTACGATAAAAGACTTTCATAACCAAATTTTATTGTAATTATAAGTTTTAGGCTGTAATTTTACTCTTCTCTCCGTATTTTTGCAAATACAACTGCTATTTAACGTTAGAGTTCTTAGTTGTATATTTTCACGGCGAAAAAATAATTATATACCAATATTTTAATGAGTTTAACCATGCGCATTTCGATACTTGCCGCTACATTTCTTCTCTGTACCTTAAATTGTTTTTCCCAACTTCTCCGAATCGAGGAAATTGATAACTCGAATTTTCCAACAATGAAGGCAAAATTTTATGCATCGAAATCGGATGCAACATCCTATACTTCGATTGCAAAAGAGCAATTCGTGGTTATGGAGAATGGTATTACTCGAAAAGTTGACAGTGTTGTTTGCAATGTCCCGAATGTAGTACCTGTATCACTTACTCTTAGTTTGGATGATTCCGGTTCGATGGACGCGGGTGACCAATTGTCGGAGATTCCAAGGGAATTACAAAAATCATTCGGTATCACTCTTGCAAAAGCAATGGATGTACCGCCGTCGGAAATTGCTTT
Organism: uncultured Ignavibacteria bacterium; assembly: GCA_937868245.1. GTDB lineage: Bacteria > Bacteroidota > Ignavibacteria > Kapaibacteriales > UBA961 > JADJXV01. The sequence continues at coordinate 5,796 of CALMMI010000642.1, forward strand.
GCACTTTGGCGATACATTCTCGTACCTTAAACTGAATTTCACAAAAAACCGTGATTCGGTTGCCCAGATGATCACAAAAATGACTCTTGGCGGCGGAAACAACTTCACTGAACATTTATTGAATCCCCAAACAGGAGCAATCGCAATTGCAAAGCGAGGTCAATTCAAAAGGTATATCGTAATGGTTACCGACGGGCAGGGTGAAAAGTTAAAAACAGCCGATTCTATACGTTGCATCGATAGTTTGAAAAAGAATAGCATTAATTTGATAGTTATTCTATTGAGTGCTTCTATCGCTCCACCAAATGCAATTACACAAACTCTCACAGGGATTACTGCAGCTACAAACGGGGAAATTATAACCAATGTTTTTAACGAAAATGATGCCTATAAAATGGCTGCCAAAATACAGGAGAAATTGCAAGGTGGTAAACCCTGTGAAATAACATGGCAAAGCGATTCATCGTGTGTTGTAAATAGAGAGGTAACGATAACCGTACCATCAATTCCAATATCAGCAAAAGTACTTTATGAAGCTCCCGAAAGTTCTGTGCGTTCGCTCGATTTCGAAAAGGACAGTATTGCATTCGGGAAATTGGATTATGGTCAGAAAAAGGAAGTTGCATTTATGATAAGGGCAAATAACTATCCTCTTACAGTTCATAAAATTCTAAGTAATGATGTACGGTTCTCTGTAGTTGATTATGGTGGAACACCACCTCCTTTCGAAATGCCGATTGGCTCTACAAGGGTATTGGTAATAAGATTTACTCCTGCCGACTCCGGATTCTCGCATTCGGAGATTACAATTGTCCATAATGGTTGTAATTCACGCCAGACTATTCCGGTAGCAGGAGGTAATATTATCGTCCGACCCTATACCAAAACCCTTCAAGTGGCATATCCCAACGGTGGTGAAACATTCGGTTTTGGTGAAACGATAGATATTAAATGGGAGGGAGCTTTGCCCCAAGATACTATGCGTTTGGAGTACAGCAATAATCATGGTGCTACGTGGAAGTTTATTACAGATACTGCCACAAATCTTCATTATCCGTGGCGCATTCCTCCTGTTGCAGGTAATTCATTCTCTATTCGGGTTACACAGATACGCCCAAGTAGCTATTCACCAGAGGTGGTGGTAATGCCGAAATGCCTGGCATATTCCTGGAGCAAAGATGGAAAACGTCTCCTTACGATGACAACCGACCCCGATAGTGCAGCAAAAATATATTACGCAGCAACCGGTCAGGTACAGTACTCAATTTATACAAAAGGATTGGCTTTAACTAATATCTGCTGGCATCCCGACAGCGGCTATGTAGCAACAGAATTTGATAAGAAGACTACCATCTTTTGGAATGATACAACCCGGAAAAAGATGATAACCTGGAAATACGGTTTTGATAGGGTTGAACGAAACGGGAAAGCAGTATTTATACGAGACGGACATGTTTTAGACTTCTATTCAGGCTATATATACACATACCCTCAGGGAGGAGTTAATGCAAAACTCAACCCCGTGAAAAATATGATTTTTAACATTAGCCAGATTGTTAATCAAAAAAATGGCTTAAAGTATGATACAATGCAGGTTTACGAAAGAGACCCTTCATATTTCTATGGTAAATTTTTAGGTCAAAACGGGGGACACAATGGGCACTTTAACGATGCTGCTTGGAGTAATGCCGGAAAGCTAATTGCATCGTGTGGTAACGACTCCACACCAATTGTATGGAATACAAATATGGATGTTTTTAGTACATGTATCGGTCATACAGGTATCGTAAATTGCTTGAAATGGAATCCAAAAGACCAGCTTCTTGCTACCGGAAGCAACGACCATACGATAAAAATATGGTATTCAGCTAATGGTACATTAAAAAGAAATATAGATTATGATGGAATCCCGAAATCTTTAATCTTTAACCGGGATGGTGATACTCTTGTAGCAATTGGTTCAGATACGGCAGCACATTTGTGGGATATTGAATCGGGACAATTGATACGAAATTTCATTGGAAGTAAGAAAAGTATTACGTCGGTAGAATACAGCCCGGACGGCAGACAAATTATTACAAGAAGTGCAGATTCTACAATCAGAATTTGGGATATTGATTCAGTTTCAATGCCGTCTGCAATATCAGACACAACGTGGTCAATTGTGTCTCCTCTTTTAGGAAGCAGAGAAGTGGATTTTGGCAAGTTGTTCGTTAATAAATCGAAAGATTCGTTATTGCTCACATTGATAAAAAATACAAGTGTGCGCCCGTATCTTATCGACAGTATGAGAATCACTGGTGAAAACAGTAAGGATTTCAGACTTTTAGGTCAAGACACTTCGTTTCTTTTCCTTTCCGATGAAACTAAGGATATTAACCTGCGCTTCCGTCCGATTGGTTCCGGAAAACGAAACGCTACATTGAATATATTTGTTTCAGGAGTAGTATTCCCGATTTCGTTAACAGGAGAGGGTATTACCAATCTTTTGGAATTTACTGCAGACAGTATAGATTTTGGTGTACATCCGGTTGGTGAGCAAAAAGATACACTTATTGCACTCGTTCAAAATATTTCCAATGCTTCCGTTACAATCTCAAGTATTGATATAACAGGCGATACTTCGGAGTTTCATATTGTTTCGGGAGGAGGGATTACCGAGATAGGTCCGAATGAAATCCACAAGATTTCCCTTCAATATTCGGCAAAAAATGCCGGAAAAGCAGTGGCGAAAATGATTTGCTATTATAATCTGTTGGGTTCACCAACAACGTTTATTCTGACAGGGGAAGGGAAAACAACCATCGGGGTACAGGAAGCCATTCCGGGTAAGGAATTGATTTCTATGTATCCAAACCCTGCGGATACATGGATACAACTGTGCTGTTTTACAAATGAGAAACATCCTGAAATATCTGTGAAGGATATGCTGGGTAATACAATACCACACTTGAATTATGTGATAAGCAGTGATAATACACTGCTTGTCGAGACCCGTGAACTTCCATCCGGTTTGTATTTTGTGCAGTATAAGAACGGTTCTTTTTCAGGTTCTTTACCGTTTGTTGTTAGACACTAAGCGGCTCTGTTGTGAAAACAAGGGGTTCTATACGTGAATTCAAGCACTCTTTGAGCTGTAATTAAAATTTACTTGATGTAATTTCGTAATTCATTCTCAAATTATATTTTGTAGAGTCATGTGCATCTCAAGAACCAGTTATTCCTTTTATGCTTTATTTTCTGTTTGCAATTGTAGTTATAATTATATCGATTGTTCTTTTTTTTAGATTAAAATCTTTTGGTGGAGAATTGAAAGGTGAGCGTTTAGCAAAAGTTCAGCAATCACCAAACTATCGAAACGGTGCATTTCATTATCCGGCAAAAACTGTGTTAATGTCCGGTGCTGGAAATTATTTTTCAGTATTGAAACAATTTCTGAAAAAAGACCCGAATAAACAGCCTAATTCGCCGTTACCAACTATAAAAACAAACTTGAAAACATTACCTTCGAATGAAACTTCGATTGTTTGGTTTGGGCATTCATCGTATTTCTTGCAGGCTAATGATTTCAAAATGCTGGTTGACCCAGTACTGAGCGAAAGAATTTCACCTGTTAAATTTGCCGGGACAAAAAGTTACCCCGGAACACGAATATATTCACCTGACGACATCCCGGAGCTGGATTGTTTGTTGCTCACACATGATCATTACGATCATACCGATTATCAAACGATTGTTGCTCTTAATACTAAAGTAAAGAAGATATATACATCCCTCGGAGTTGGGGCGC
>CALMMI010000643.1 GCA_937868245.1 uncultured Ignavibacteria bacterium
CTTTTGCACGGGCAAAATACTGACGGGCTTGCAAATAATCATTTTTGTGGTAATACTCCATCCCCCGTTCAAAGAACATCGTTGTTAACGCGGGATTTCCGGCAACTTTCTCCGCTTCTTTTTCGGCAACATCAAGTTCCTTCGTTTTGCTTTGCAAACGCAGCATTCTCATTCGTTCAGCAAGCACATTATGTTGCCAGTCCTTGTAATTTTGATTACGTTCAAGTTCTTTAAGAATCGGCTCTGCCTGGTCGAACTTACCTAACTGAATAAGCGATGAAGCCCGTAACAAATCCGCTTCAAACTCAGCGAGTACATCCAAATTATATTCCTTAGCCTCAGCAAATTCCTTTTCCGCTTGTTCAAACCTGCTGATTCTGTAAAGAATCGAACCTATCTCCAATTGCCATTTACCCCGTACTTCGCTGTCGTCGCACTGGGCAATCGCCTGACGGTATGGACGAAGTGCTTCTTCCACATTATCCTCGAACAACGCATGTTCTGCCATCAGACGGAACGCTTCCGATAGGATGTCGTACCGTTTCATTTGCCATGCAACGTCCACTGTTCTCGAGAGCATATTTTTGCCCAAAGCATATTTGCGTTCAATAAGATAGCACTTGGCATACAGTAAATGGGCATCGGGTGAATACTCACCAAGGGGGTATTTATCAATCAGTTCACTACATTTAATTTCAGCGGGAAGCCACTCGCTTTTATAGAAAAATGCTTTCGCCATCAAGAAAAACGAACTTTCGATGTAATTGGATTTTGGATGAAGTTTCAGGATTTTAGACCCTTTTATCAAGATGGAATCCAGTTTGGTAGCTACGGGTTGGATTTTTGTCTGGTCGATGATATACTCTTTCAGATACGGCGGTAACTGGTTCGTATTGGTAGTTGAACCAAATGCAGAACCACTGTCTGCGGGAACAATTACACGAGGCTTTACCCTGCGTTTTTCCTCTGTAAAGGCAAATTCGTCCTCGGCTTCGTTCATAAGCCGTTTTTCGTTGTAATAGGTATTGAAAAGCGTGGTAAAATTGTCGTAGTTTCTGCAGCTGTTTATAGATACAACCGAAACAACCAGACCTAGAGTGAGCATGATTCGACGTGCAATTATGTAGTTCATTCGGTTAGCTCCCTTATGCTTTAACTTCGTATGGGAAAATAGGATAATTATGGTCGGGAAATTTTTTGGGTTGTTATGGACTAATCTACAAATTTCTATTTATCAATTGTTGTTATGAGTACCTGACAGCCTTAAGTCTGTTGCGAAACTTTGCAACGACATAAATGAGTTTGCCATTCTGAGGGAGTCTTCGACCGAAGAATCCCCGTTAGTACGTGAAATTTGCAGGACGGATGTGCTAACGGAGATTCTTCACTACGTTCAGAACGACAGACAAGCTAAAGTGTGTCATTTACACAGAAGAACTGAAATGTCAATAACTACCTTTAACACAGAATTAGATTCACTCCCGCAAGAGCCAAAAATCCAAAAGCCTTCGTTGGTCCGCCGATAAATCCTGTACAAACATCAATGATTTGTTCACAACAGGCTCTGGTATCAGCGTTGTTTCGTAAAGAACTCCATCACAAAGTGCTGTGATAAGTGCTGAATTACCGGCACCCACTCCTGCAATTAACTGCTGAAAACTAATGACGGATGAAACTCGTTTTGTATTGATACAAAGTATCTCATCGTCGATTCCAAATCCTGCAGCAGCAGCGGGAGTGCCGTCTTCAACTTCGCGGACAATTACCTTCCCGTTTTCCTCTTTTAGGGAAAGTCCAACAAAAACCGGCTTATTCTTGGTTGCGAACGGACGGCTTTCACCAAATGTATCAATAGATTCCCCTTCATCTTTAACTCCCCACACCAACCCAAACGGTGCAAAGACTTCATTATATGGAAGTTCCGTAGTACCTTCGAACCATTCGAGTAATTGCGTTCGAATTTTGATTCCTGTTGCGAATTCTATTGCACTAATCACTTCATCCTCAGTTACACCAAGTTCCGGACGGGTTTTGTAAAGCTCCCACAGTGCTTTCATACCTTCATCCAATCGTTTTGTACCGTTCGACTGCGCAATGATATATAAATCCAGCATCATCGTCACGATTCCGCCTTTCAGGTAATAGGACGGGAAACGGTTATTCATATCCGGGCTAAGAGAATATAACTTCACCCACGCAAGGAAACTGCTGTCCTTTACTGACATCGCAAAACGTCCGGGAATGCGCTCCAAACGTCCCAAATGATGTTGGGAAATCGTCATCAAGTATTCATCACGGGTTAGGAAACCGCACCTGTACGTTAGGAAGTCATCATAATAGGATGTAAACCCTTCGGCAAGCCATAGCATCCGTGTGTAATTTTCATTGGAATAATCGAATGGACCAAGCTCGCTCGGGCGTATGCGTTTGATATTCCATGTATGAAAATACTCATGGACAAGCAAGGTAAGCATACCCTGAGCAGTAGATTTATCCCTGAATGCACTTGGTTCAACAGCACTGACATTACATCTGGCGTGCTCCAAACCACCACGCTGACCTTCGCCTACAAGCAGCATGAACACATAACGGTCATACGGAAGTTCACCCCAAAACTTATGCTCAACCTCTACTATTCTTCGTACTTCCCCTGCCAGCCAATCGATGTCAACATCCTGATTTCCCATAATAGCAAGTTCGTGTTTTGCTCCCAACACTTCGAATTCACGAACGCTGTGGTTGCCGATTTCAATCGGAGAATCCGCCACAATATCGTAATTCAATGCTCCTACTATGATAGGCTCATTATCGGAAATACTTTCTCGTACAGGAGACAGCGAACTTGTAAACTGTTTCCAAGTTTTGCGGTTATAGTGGAAATAGAGATGATGGATTTCATCAGTCCTGCCTTCGGCAAACATCAAACAAGCAACCGGCATAATATAAGCATGGAAACGGTTGATATGCGATGTACGCACACCTCGCTCATTTGCAAAATAGGTATAGCAAACCCGGACTTTTTCAGCCCCGGCAAGATTTACTTCAATTCTGTTTTTTGATGTCCAATGCCATTCAAGTGTGCTACCATCCCCAGTTGTTATAACCACATTTCCCTGGTTAGCGACTAATTCTCTTATTTTATAAGAACCAGGCATCCACGACGGCATAACAACCGCCAGTGAATTTCCGCTTACATCGTCAATTTCCATTTCCACTCTCAATATATGCTGTGGAGCGCGGTCGAAATGAAGGTGATAGCGAATTTTAGCCGAAGTATCTAGTAATTGCGCGTCGGTTTGTTCTATAGAATAATTGCTCACTCTGTTTTTTTTCCTTGTTATGGTTGATTAGTAGTTTTTTGTTATTTATAACAGGCTATTCATTACGTATTTGGTAAGTAATTGAACCTTTCGACGAGATCTGGGTGACAAATAATAAACATGTCTCTCTTCTATGTGCGTCACCCTGCTCAGGGTAACAGAAGGTTCTTCTGTATTTTCAATACTTGTTACCCTACCTATTTCCCTCTTAATCCTATTATCTACCACTAAAATACGTACTATTCATAAATTCTTGGTCAAGATTCTCTTGTTCTATCATTTTTGGGGTGGAAGCCTGTTCCCATTTTCCACCGGTAAGCTGTTTCATCAATGCTTTGAATTGGTTGATTTCTGCATTTTTTTTATGCAGCTCATATTCCAGTTTTTGGCGGTGTTCCGTTAACCATTTTCCGTTTTTAAGGCTCGATTCAAGTATAAAAGGTTCTTCACTTTTCATGCGGCTGAGTTTACGTTCTTCACGCTCCAGGTGGATTTCAAGTTCCTTTATTTCGGCTTCCAATCTCGAAGTTTCTGAGAGTGAATCAGGGTACTTTCTTGTATCAGTTTGTTCGCTTTCGGAGCAGATTAGCGAGTACAGCGAACGCATTTTTTGGAGGTTTTTGTTCTCGAACGCTTGCTGTGCAGAATGCCAGAATTTTGAAAACTCGTCCGTTTCGGTTGAAACATCGGGGTGTAGTTTTTTTACGATTGCCCTGTAGAGTTTGGGAAGTTCACCGTTTGTATCCGTATGGTTTTCCTTTATCGCTGCTTGCTCGCGCTGTTCGGCGGACATTGAATACGCTTCTCTAATTCGTTTATGGAACTTAGCGAACTCCTTATCAACAAAGGTATTCACGAGTGATATAATTTCGGGAGTAAGCTTTTCGCCGCGTTCTTTTTTGAGCGTGAGCAGCTCCACTCTTCTGCCTATTTCCGATGACTCGAGTGTTTTTTGCTGGATTTCGATTTCAATCTCACGAAAATGATTGTCGTATTCAGCAAGCAAACGCGGACGTACTATATTTTGCAAGGTGTACCATTCATCCAGGATTGTACGTATCGCCAAACGCAGTTCCTTTGCGCGGGTGCGGAGTTCTTCTGTTACCGGGGATGAAATGATACTATCGGGCATGATTGATTGTATGTGTTACTTGAATTTGGTTTTTATTCTCAATCCTATCCCTGCTTTTCCCTACTGGGAATAAGAGACAGACGACGTTTGTTTTGACCTTACTAAATGAAATCGCAACTTTACTTTATACAAACCAAGCAAACCATTAACAATTAAATTAACTATCACTCTCAAGTATAATCGTAACCGGACCATCATTCACAAGCGATACATCCATCATTGCACCAAAAACACCTGTTTGAATGTCTGTTGACGAATGTGAGCGAATATATTCTACAAAATAATTATAGAGCGGTTCTGCATGGTCAGGCTTGGCTGCTTCCATAAAATTAGGACGAAACCCTTTGCTCGAATTTGCATAC
>CALMMI010000644.1 GCA_937868245.1 uncultured Ignavibacteria bacterium
GTGCATGAATTCCATCCAAGCAATTATGGAACAGTATAATTGAAATTCCTATAGCAGCAATAATCTTCTGCGGCAACCACATTAATCCCGCAAGTGCAACCATAGACCAACCAATTGCCCAAATAACCTGACCTACCGAAGTTCCATAGCTAACATTAAAAAACCAGCCAAAGCGAACAACTGTAAGTTCCAGAAAAACCAACCATAATCCTCGTGTAAGTAAAAATCGTGATAATTCTGGTGGACGCTCACGTTTAGAGGAAAGAAACGCACCTGTTCCCGCAAGGAACACAAACACAGGAGCGCAGAAATGGGTTATAAACCTAGTAAAGAAGTAATAGATGTCGGTGTGAGCCAAGTCGAGTGGATCGAAAGAGGCATTTGAAAAGAAATCGCGAACATGGTCCAATGCCATGATTATCATCACCAAACCACGCAAAAAATCTATTGAATCAAGCCGGATTCTCGGAGTAGAATTATCCATGAATACAATTCAGATATAGTGAAGAAATAATCACAATATTAATCACAATAATTGAAAATTAATTTGAGAATCGAACATCTAAAAGGCACTGATTAAATGTCTAATTTCCGTCGGTTTACGAGTGTAATCTATAGCAATTACATCAAACCTGCACTCTATATTTGTAATTTTATTCACGTATAAATACCCTTCGGCAGTTCGGCGGATAACCTTCATCTTACTTGGTGTAATCGAAGATTCAGGAGAACCGAAGAGATCACTTGAACGGGCTTTCACTTCTATAAAAACAAGCACATCCTTATCACGAGCAATAATATCAATCTCCCCATCCCTCCCGAAATGGAAGTTTCTCTTCACGATTTTGAATCCTTTTTCTATTAGGAACTCTACTGCTTCATCTTCGGCTTTTGCACCTTTTTCGCGTTGGTTTGGTTGGTCGGGCATAAGGGTTTATTCTTATTGATTAAATTGGTATTTGATCGCCAAATACGGAAGAAACATATTTACGAAGAGTTTGAATTTGAGGTGGATTATTTCTGATAACAGCTTTTACAAATTTATACATATCATTATCATTTCTGACTGATAAATTTTTAGTTCTCTTCTTAAATTCTGTAATCTTATCTGAAATATTGAAAGACGAAGGAAAAACTGATGCACTTACAGAAGCTTCCAAGAACCATTCTTCTGCTCCATCTTTAAGATAGAAAACATGCTGATTAGGTACTTCCAAATTTTTAAGCCATTGGATTCCATGATTTTCTTGGTCAGTTTTAAATTTACGCATATACTCATGCTCATCCAGTTTTTTATTTTTATCAAAAAAACCTATAGTAATTCCTTGTTTGCTATCATTTCTTTGTTTCATAGCATTAAACAGCTGTGTTCCTTTTGCATGGTCAAAATCTTTTCTTTGCCACCTCATAACTATTTCTATAATTAAAGTGTCGAAATGACATTCGGCAATGAGTAACGGCTTATGATTCATGAGTATCGTATTTGTCAAGATTTTGAAAAATACTAGTATAGTTATTTAGCTGATCTGTTATTTCATCTTTAGTTAATGGTCTGATTGTAGTATTAGAACCATCATACCCAACAATAAAGACAGCAACCTTTTCCGGATTTTCCCTTACTATCGAATCGAAAATTAAATCACTATGTGTAGTAATAAAATACTGATTTTGTTCATCTTCAATAATTTCCCCGGCCAAATAGCTTTGGTATGGTGCGTAGGTGTGGGCTTCCGGTTCTTCAAATAGTATTACTGAGTCTTTGTTCGAATAAATTGCAGCTAAATGAAAAATCATTCTTTGGAGAGTATCAGCTATTAATGAGTATGATAATTGAACATGAAATGCACCTGTTTTTTTCTGAATCTTAATTTTATTCCCCTTAGGATCATCAAATATAAGTACAATGTCAAAACCGAACGGCTTGAAAAAATCAACTATTATTTCTTGTAATTTAGGTGTGTGTTGCAATACTTCCAATAAATTATCACCATGAGGCGGAAGGAGATATCCGATTTCATGATTGCCATGAGCAGATTGCCGCTTATAATGATAACTTCTAATAGGTGAAAGTCTAACTAGATGTGAATTGTCAATTACTCCTTCTCTGTCCATTTGGCAGAAGGAGTATGAATCGCCTCTAACTTCAACTTTCCTTCCATGATGAATTCTATGAAAATCTTCGAGCATCTTTTCGACATCATCACTTATTTGCATTTCTTCTTGTGGAGAGCGTTTTTCTTTAACAAAATTAATAATTGCGTCGCTCGAAGAAGTAAATTTGAGTGTTTGATTTAAGGAATCTATACCATTATTATCTGCAAAGTATACAAACATTCTATCACTAGAAAAATATGAAAGCTGTACTGCCCCAATGTTACTCATCACAATTATTTGATTTGACGTTTCCTGCATATTAAAAAGCTCGCTTATGTTTTCATAATAAATTGAACCTTCTAGAAACTTTTTATTTTCACCTATATCGCCCGTAAGCAACGAAATCGCCTCAAGAATATTAGACTTCCCAGTATTGGGTTTCCCAATAAAGATATTCACCTGCTTACAATCAAGCTTTATTTCTTTAATAGACTTGAAGTTCTTTATAGTCAATTCATTAATTATCGTTTTCATAGTATTTTCAATAGTAACATTAATTTAACACTATATCTCCAAACATCGTTGCTGAATTAGCCCGATTGATTTTCACTGGGATTATATCACCCACAATATACCCGCCAAATTCATTATGTGTGAAAATTACGATTTTATTTGAATCTGTTCTTCCTTGCCATTCAGTAGGGGTTTTCTTGCTTGGTCCTTCCACGAGTACATTTTCAATTGTTCCAATGGTCAGTTGATTAAGCTCTCCTGCAACAATTCTTTGCTTGACTATTATGCGGTTTAGACGATCGGTTTTTACATCATCAGGAACATCATCACCCATTTTCCATGCTTTTGTTTTTTCACGGGGGGAATATTTATACATATATGCTCCGTCGTAGCGTACTTGCTGCATCAGCTCGATAGTTGCATCATTATCCTCCTCTGTTTCAGTAGGGAACCCAACGATAATATCTGTCGAAAGAGCGCAATTTGGCATTACTTCCTTAATTTTTCTCATTCGCTCCAAATAATGCTCAACAGTATAGGTTCGGTTCATCAATTTCAAAATTCTATCAGAACCTGACTGCACCGGCAAATGGATATGCTTGCAAATATTATCATATTCAGCCATCGTTTCGATGAGCTTGTCGCTCATATCCTGCGGGTGGGAAGTTGTATAGCGAATCCGTATTTCAGGTATTGCACGAGCGCAAGCAGCAAGCAAATCAGCAAAATCCTTGCTTGTTTGCTCATCGCGGTAACTGTTCACGTTTTGCCCGAGCAATGTCGCTTCCTTGAATCCGCTGTCGCGCAGGATTTTCAGTTCATTCACCACTGAATCCAAAGTCCGTGAGCGTTCGCGTCCGCGTGTGAACGGCACTACGCAGAATGTACAGAACTTATCACATCCACGCATAATCGAGACCCATGCAGAAATACCATCGGTTCTGAGTGGCAAGATATCATCATACGTTTCTACACGGCTTAGTTTTACAGCAATCCCTTTTTCACCTGTGAATGCTCTGCCTACCAAGTCCGGTACATTGCGGTATTCATCAGGACCTACCACAACATCAACCAGTTTTTTCTCTAATAAATCACCGCGCAAACGTTCAGCCATGCAGCCGAGAACACCTACTACCAAATCATGATTACGTTTTTTATAGTATTTCAAGTGGTCGAGACGTTCGTGGATTTTCTTTTCGGCATTATCGCGTACTGCACATGTATTTAGAAGTATTACATCAGCATCATCGGGCTTGTCAGTAATTGCGTAACCGCTGTTGTTCATAACTCCCTTTACGATTTCGGAGTCGTTAACGTTCATTTGGCAGCCGTAGGTTTCCACATAGAGTTTTCGTGGTGGGGCAACGGGTGAAGACAAGTCGAAAATTTCTTCTTCGTATAGCTCAGATTCGGTTAGAATCGGTAATTCAAACATAGCTTTTTTCAAGTAAGAGGGTGATAACTCCACCCGTAGAAATCTGGGTAACGTGTTGTTTTTAGATGCAATATACGAAAAATGGAGGAAGGAAGGGGCAAACTGTAAAAGGGTTTAGGAAAGGTTAAGGAACGTTTGTCAAATCAATTGGACCGTCAAGTTTTACGATATAAAAGTATTTTCACAATTAATTAGTAATTAGAACCCTTAACTCATAAAAAATATCTTTACTTTTGCAGTAGTATAATTATGTCTCAATCCTAACTTAATTTTCTTATAGAACTTACCGGTACCAACACTTCGTTACAAATACTATGAAAAATGACTCTTTCAAAAAGATAATTCCTTTTATCTTTTTGATGCTTATTGCAATAACATTCCATACGAATGCACAAACACCCATCAAACCAGATTGTTTACAGCTTATTGATAGTGCAAAATTATCGAATGTACATTTTGTAATGATTGATACTTGTCAAAATTCACCTACTTACAATCTTAAATTTGGTTATAAAGCAATAATACTATTTAAGGTTAAGGCAACTAACATCCCTTATCACTCAAATATAGGATTGGTTGATACAAACTGGACAGTTATTGATACTGCCTATCCAATTCTACGCTCATCTTTTCACGAAATCGAAACGCGATTTGGAAGCTATATAATGCAAAAACTTAGTCCTGAAGATACAAGCGATCCTTTTCGTAGCCAGATTTACAGGATTATTTTTAACACTTACGCCCCTTTCCTACCCATTGATTCCATCCTTTCAGTTATACCTGATTCAGTTATAACTTGGGAATGGCAGAATTCATTCTTATTATTTGATCCTGTTATTGAGGAGAAATCTCAAGAGCAGGATCATACTATGATTGTTTTTAACAATGATAGGAAAGAAATAAATATTACTTCTAATGGAATGAAAAATGGGCAAGTATCTTTATATGATATGAACGGTAATATTGTCTCACAGACATCATTAGAGAGTGGTAAAGGTCTTATAGATATATTAGCTATTTCTACAGGTGTATATTTTGTAAAATGTGGCTACTATATAAAAAAAGTATTCATTGGAGATAAACCATGAAACAACTATTGCTTTGTTCTACTCTCAGATAGATTATAAGAGCATTTGCAAATCTCTCAATTTCTCTATAATATTCGTTCAAAAATCTCTTTTTTCGCATTAATTTTTCCTATCTGTTAAGGACTCACAGATGAAAACCACTTCTCTTCTTATTATTCTACTAATTCTTACTGCTGTCTGTAATATATTCGTTACAACAGCACAAACACCTAATAAACCTGCTTGTTTGCAACTTATTGACAGTAGTGCTTATAAACTAGTTAATCGAGATGACGTCTGTATTGATACATGTCAAAGTTCACCCACTTATAATCTTAAATTTGGTTATCTTGCAAATGTATTGTTTAAAATGAGGGCGACTAATCTTCCCTACTATCCCGATTCAAAAAAACTAGATACAAACTGGACAGTGATTGATACTGCTTATTCGCTTCTGCGATCGGTTCTTCATGCGATAGATACAACATTTGATCATTTTACATTAATGAAACTTTCCCCTTCTGACACAGGTGATTCATTTTTAAGCCAAGGATATGTTGCTATTTTTGACAACTATGTCCCTTTTTTGTCAGTTGATTCTATTCTTATGACTATTCCTGATTCCATAATGAAATGGACATGGAGTAGAGACTTTTTATACTTTCTCCCTGTAATAGAATCAAATTTCGAGCAACAAAATACAACTGCTATTGTCTTTAATGAAGGCAAGAACGAAATAGTGATTACCTCCAAAGAACCGAAAAATGAGAACATATCAATATATGACATCCGTGGAAATCTTGTTTTGCAAGTAAAGTTAGAAGGTGGTAAAACCCAAATTGGAACCTCCTCTCTTTCTTCAGGTATCTATTTTGTTAAATACGGTTCTTATATAAAGAAAGTAATTATTGGCTCTAATTAATTGTGAAATAAGCCTCTGTAATGAATATAACATGATTCATATTTCTCATTCTTGCTCCAATCCACTTTCAGCAAAAAAAAGCGACAGTTCCAAAAACCGGAACTGCCGCTTTTCTATTTTACCTAATTCAGATTCTTACGAACACCCGCTCGTAGTCCCGCAATCTTCACACACCGTACAGCTGCCGTTGCGTTTCACACGCATCGAACTGCAATTTGAGCATTGCTCGCCTGTATAGCCCTTTGTTTTCGCTTCGTAAATTTTGGTAAGCGACCCGTTGGCTACACCTGCACCGGGTAATTTTGCCGAGGCACGAGCCGAATCTGCAAAATCCAAGGCAAGATTCACAGACTCTTCCACTTTAGGTTGATGTCCTTTCGGCAAAGTAACAGGCGGTTTGGCGGTAACTTCATCCACTGCGTGTACATGAACAAAATCCGTACGGTTCAGATAATCATACCCAAGCGAACGGAAGATATAATCCAGAACAGAGGTTGAATTTTTGATTGATTCGTGTCCCTGTACAGGTCCTGCCGGCTCGAAGCGCGTGAAAGTGAACGAATCCACCAACTCGTCAAGCGGAATACCGTATTGCAACGCCTTGGATGCCAACACCGCAAAGCAATTCATCAAGCCCTTGAACGATGCACCTTCTTTGTACATATCGATAAAGATTTCTCCCAATGTTCCATCTTCAAATTCACCTGTACGGAGGAACACCTTGTGACCGCCTACATACGCTTCGCGTACATGCCCTTTGCGTTTTTTTGGAAGACGGCGACGTTCTGCACGATGATATACACGTTCTACGATGCGCTCCTGAACTTCTTTTGGTCCGATTGTTTCGTCTAAAGTATCTTCATCTCCAAGCATAATTACTTCATCCAAATCTGCATCATTCGATGAATTGAGCGGCTGCGAAAGTTTAGAACCGTCGCGGTAGAGTGCAATCGCTTTTACCATCAATTTCCATGATTCCATATACACACTGCCCACATCTTCCACACTTGCATCAGCAGGCATGTTCACCGTTTTGGAGATTGCTCCCGAGATAAATGGCTGGGCAGCAGCCATCATTCTAACGTGTGCCATGTATTGAATATAGCGCTGACCTTTTCTTCCGCACTTGTTAGCGCAGTCGAAAATTGGTAAATGCTCATCTTTCAGATATGGAGCACCTTCAATCATCATTGTACCACACACATAGTCGTTGGCAATTTCGATGTCTTCCTTGCTGAATCCAAGTTGGCGAAGCATATCAAACGAGAAGTCGTTCAATTGTTCGTCTGTAAAGCCGAGAGAATGACAGAACTCATCACCCAATGCCCACTTGTTGAAGGCAAATTTAATATCGAATACATTATCGAGTTGTTTTTCGATTACGTCAATCTTCTCATCGATAAAGCCTTTTTCTTTGAGTTTCTGACGGTTAATTGTGGAGCAACCAACGAATGTACCGCGTCCTTTGCAATACTTTTCGATATCATCAATTTGCTGGTTATTATACCCCAAATTCACCAAAGCGCGACGAACCGATTGATTAACGATTTTGAAGTATCCGCCCCCGGCAAGTTTCTTGAATTTCACAACGGCAAAATCCGGCTCGATACCCGTTGTATCGCAGTCCATTACAAGTCCGATTGTTCCCGTAGGAGCAATAACAGTTACCTGAGCGTTTCTGTAGCCGTGTTTTTCACCCAACTCGATTGCCTTATCCCATGAATTTTGAGCAGCTTTGAGTAGTTCAGCCGGACAGAACTCAGGGTTAATCCCAACTGGTGGGATTGAAAGATTTTCATATTCACTAACAGGAGCATTATAGGCAGCACGGCGATGATTTCTCATCACGCGGAGCATTGCATCCTTATTTTTTTCATACGAAGGGAATGGCTTTACATCACGGGCAAGTTCTGCACTGGTTGCGTAGGATTCACCGGTCATGAGAGCGGTAATCGCACCTGCCATTGCAAGAGCTTTCGGAGAATCGTAAGGTATGCCGTCGGTCATTAGGATTGTTCCAAGATTCGCATAGCCAAGCCCGAGTGTACGGAAATCGTAACTTAATTTGGCAATTTGCTTTGAAGGGAATTGTGCCATCAATACTGATATTTCGAGAACTATTGTCCAAAGGCGTGTGGCGTGGCGGAAATCTTCCACTAGGAATTTTCCGTTCTCATCCACAAAATGAGTTAAGTTCAAGCTTGCAAGGTTACATGCAGTATCATCAAGGAACATATACTCACTACATGGGTTAGAGCCATTGATACGTCCGTCCGCAGGGCATGTATGCCATTCGTTAATTGTCGTGTCGAATTGCAATCCAGGGTCTGCAGATTTCCATGCGCTCATGTTTATTTTCGCCCACAAGTCACGCGCTTTTACAGTTTTTGCAATACCCGGTTTTGTACGCCATTTCAAATCCCATGTTCCGTCTTCAATGACGGCTTTCATGAAGTCATTGGTAACACGTACCGAATTGTTTGAATTCTGACCGCTGACCGTGATATATGCTTCTGATTCATAGTGGGTATCGAACGTATCGAAATCAAGCGTTGTGAACCCCTGATCCAAAAGCGTAAGAGTACGCTGAATATAATTAAGCGGAACTCCGCGGTGAAGTGCACGTTGGATAAGACTGTTCAACCGTTGATTGGTCTTACGGTCAGAACCGCCTGCAACAGCTTCATCCAAAATTGCCTGAAGGAATGTTGCGTTAATCTTCGAGCCAGCTACAAGCGCAGCAACTTTTTCTTCTTCTTTCGCTTTCCATTCGATGAATGCCTCGATATCCGGGTGGTCGATATTCACGATAACCATTTTGGCAGCGCGGCGGGTTGTTCCGCCTGACTTGATTGCCCCTGCAGCACGGTCGAAAATTTTGAGGAAACTCATTAAGCCTGATGATGCACCGCCACCTGAGAGTTTTTCGCCGCTGCTTCGTAGATTAGAGAAGTTCGAGCCCGTTCCGCTACCGAATTTGAATATCCGTGCTTCGCGTGTAATAAGGTCGAAGATACCACCTTCGTTTACCAAATCATCATCTACGGATTGGATGAAACACGCGTGGGGCTGAGGATGAGTATAAGAATCAGTCGATTGCGTAAGTTTACCTGTTTCAGGGCTTACATAGTAGTGCCCTTGTGGTTTTCCTGTAATGCCATAGGCATAATTCAACCCGGTGTTGAACCACTGCGGAGAATTCGGAGCAGTCATTTGTTTGAGGAGGGTGTAGGCAATTTCATCGTAGAATGCCTGAGCATCCTCTGCAGTATCGAAATAGCCGTATTTTTCGCCCCAATGCCGCCAACATCCTGCCAGACGGTGGACTACCTGGCGAAGATTGTTTTCGCTTCCCGTTTTTTGTTTGCCTTTTTCGTCCAAAACAGGATTACCCTGCTCATCTACAAGAGGAACTCCTGCCTTGCGAAAATATTTTTGGGCAAGAATATCGGTAGCCACCTGCGACCAATGCGAAGGCACTTCGATATTTTCCATATTAAAAACTAATGAACCGTCGGGGTTTCGGAGGACGGATGCCCGGCGCGTATATTCAAATTGTGAATAAGGGCTACCACCGGATTTCGTAAAGCGGCGTGGAATATTCATTGAAACCTCAGGAAGAAATTAAAAAGTAAATTTTCGTAAGAACGAAATAAATGTCATTAGAATAAAAGAAGCGGACAAGTATCTATTGCGCTGCAGTTTGGCAGGGCTTGGAAAAGTATTTTGACAACGACGGATTATTGAGATATTTATTCGGTGGGCAACTGAAAAGATGCTGCTCGACATTCCAAAATTAAGATAAGTTTTCGACTTAATTC
Source organism: uncultured Ignavibacteria bacterium (assembly GCA_937868245.1). Classification (GTDB taxonomy): domain Bacteria; phylum Bacteroidota; class Ignavibacteria; order Kapaibacteriales; family UBA961; genus JADJXV01. The sequence goes on from CALMMI010000644.1 coordinate 9,853, forward strand.
AATGAATTTTTCATGTGGGGAAAACTTATTATTGGTAATGTGATTTCGGAACGTAAAAAGTGAATAAAACATCATCACTCCATACCGGTTAGCTACGGGTTGAAGGTACGATAATCCTACATGAAATGTCGGCAATTATTCTACAATACATGGGGAGACACCTGTGGTAATCCAAGTATCCCATTGGTTTAATCTGTCGGTTTTTAGTACTGTACGAATACGGGCAAATGCAGCGTCATGTAGTGAATGAATTTGCGCAGAAGCACTATCACGCAATGGCTTGAGAGCATCATTAAGTGCGCTGCGAATTGCATCAAGCTGCACTTTTGCATCGGTACGGTTAACAGTCCCTGATTTTATTCCATCAAGAACAGATTTGGCTTGTGTTTTTGCTATGGCTCGACAAGGTTTTTGAGAATCACGGGTTTCATGCAGAATTTTA
>CALMMI010000645.1 GCA_937868245.1 uncultured Ignavibacteria bacterium
AGGTGTATATCTAAACGCTGCGAGTCCTATTCCTGTTGGGATATACGACCACATCAAGTTCGAAATACATAAGTTTACTGCTGCCGAAGTAGGAACATATCTGAATGACGGAGTGTATTCCGACTTTGTAACCGATGACCGCTATACTATTATTGTAGATGGTATTTCCTATAAGAATGGTATAGAATATCCATTTACCTATAAGAGTAAATCTACCCATAATTTAACTCTCAACTTCCTGAATGATATTGATGTTCAGGTACGTACAACTCATGGAATACTCGTCTTTATGAATCCTTCGGCTATTTTCAGAGACGGTAATTCTGTTCTTGACCCACGTGATCCAAATAATAGCAACGATATTGAAAAAGGTATCAAATTAGCATTTCGTGCATTGAAGAAGTTGTCATAATGTAGATATGAATTAAATCGACGATAGTATTATATAAGAAGGTGTTTTCGTGTTTTGCTACAATTATGAGAGCTTACCGAAAGCACCTTTGTTTTTAAATCGTGAACTGATGGTTTATTAATCGTCACTTGAGAATTTTAGTAATGAAAGAGCAAACAATCTTTAAAAGCGGAACAAACTTCCTTGTGGTAGGAGCTTTATTAGTAATTATCATAGGTGGAGTACATCTGGCGCAAGCTGTTCTGATGCCGTTCCTCATTTCTATTTTTCTATCGATACTCGGTGTGCCGATTCTAAAGAAACTGAGTAAAAGAGGGGTTCCTTTAGGGGTAGGAGTGTTGATTGTCATTTTCGGAATTATTTTTGTTTTGGCAGTTATCGGATTGATCATCGGGAATTTTACGAATAGCCTCCTTACAGCTCTGCCTGTCTATCAAGAACGGTTGCATGAGCATGTGAACTCATTGGTTGCGTTACTGGGAAGTAAGGGAATAAAGGTAAGTGAGGATACATTCACGAAGTCGATGAATGCAGAGGATATGACTGCATTGGCTACAGGTTTTCTGGGTAGTATCGGCTCTCTTGTTTCCAATATCGTTGTTATTCTCTTGATGGTATCATTCATCTTAATGGAGGCATCAACATTCCCGAGTAAGATTCGTGCTGCTGTAGAAACTCCTCGTGCTGCTTTTCCCGGATTTAGTAAATTTATGCAGGAAATGCCCCGTTTTATGATTTTCCAAACGGTGTACGGATTAATAACCGGAATCATTACCTCTATTTGGCTGGCAATCTTCGGCGTTGACTTTGCAATAATGATCGGGCTGATTACATTCTTTCTATGTTATATTCCTAATATCGGTTCAGCCATTGCACTCGTATTAATTGTTGCCGTTTCTTTTATTCAGCTCGGACCTGCAAATGCAGGAATACTGGCTTTAGGATATTTGCTCTTTACATTTGTACTCGGAAGCATTATTCAGCCTCGACTGATGGAGAAAATGCTTGGACTCTCCACGCTGGTAGTATTTCTATCTGTAATTTTTTGGGGAAACTTGCTTGGTCCTGTTGGTGCTATGCTGTGCGTACCGCTTACAATGGCTTTGAAATTCGGCTTGGAAAGTAACGAAAATACCAAATGGATTGGAGTATTGCTCGAGCGTGGATCTAAGGAATCCAAGCGTAAAAAATCTGATAGCGAGAGCTAAAAAAAGAGGTGAATCCTAACCTCATTACAGTTATATAACTGGTTGTCAGCAACATCAGGCATTGATATAATAGACCTGATCGATATAGAAGAACGATGGTACTATAAACAAAAAGCAAGTAAAAAAGCATCGGTATAATAAACACATTCTACAATCACATGAACGCCGAAACTCCACAAAAACCTGAAAAGGGTAAAAAATCAACATGGAAAATAGTAACACTGATTACTGTTATCTTCGGTGTAGTTGCAATAGCAGCTGTGATAATACTGATAGTGTCTCCAAATTTATTTGTTAATAAATACTTGAAAGATCAGGTTGAAAAAGAATTTGCAGGTGCTTACCCTGAATATTCCTTATCTCTTGCCGATTTGCATATCAATTTATTAAACGGACATATTGAATTAGGCGATATTGAGATAAATGCAAAAGATTCTTCTTTCTTTTGTCATATCGGCACTCCGAGTGCAAGAGGTATCGGTTGGTGGCAGTTACTATGGAAGGGGGTAGGTGCTCATGGCGCATTGAATGGTGCTATAGCCGAAGCACACTCCATCCATGTACGGTTACAGAAGTCAATGTACGATGTGCGGTGTAGTAAATTCAAAATTGCTTTGCCGGATTCATTGATTATTGCCGATAGCTTGGAAATACGTCCGATAGTTAACGATAACGCTTTTTTTGATGAATGTGAGTTTAGAAAAACACGGTTTAACATGTCGATGCCTCAATTGAAAATTCATGGATTTTCCCTGTTAGAGCAATTGAAAGGTAAAAGTTTTAGAGCTTCTGCTTTGCAAGTACACGATGCAACTATTAATATTTTAGTGAACATGTATAAATCGTGCGAACCCGATAGTATCAAAATAAAATCGAGTAGTAACTTGCTGCGTACGCTAAGTGAAAAAATTCAAATTGACAGTTTTAATATTGAAAATACTAATGTAGAATATGGCGAGAGTGCTGCAAGAGATTCAATACCTAAAGACGGATATAAGTTCCATTGCGGTCAGCTTCATGCCTCTGTAAATGATTCGAACATGATTGTTCACGATTTTAGAATTGACCCGCTTTTGGATGTAAATGACTTTTTTGATGCAAGTAAATATAGAAGAACACGGGTTAATGCGTTATTCCCCCAACTTATGGTGTATGGAATTGATTACCCTGGTTTGCTTAAAGCCGAGAAATTCCAATCACGTTTTGTGAAAGCCCAAGACCCCGAAGTAGGGATTTATGTAAGTATGTACAAAACAAGTGACCAAAGTGGTAAAACTAAAATTCCGATGCCAAACGAGATTATGTACACTGTTGACCAAATAGTACAAATTGATAGCGTCAGGGCAGTGAACGGACATATTAAGTATGGAGAGTATTATCAACTACGCTCAAAGCCGGCTCCTATTACATTTACAAATATGAATGCATTAATTCGGAATGTATCGAATAATAATGGGCGGGGTGATACAATGGATATTCAGTTAAATTCAGAATTTATGGATGGCGGTAAGCTCACTATGCAACTTAGTTCGCCCCTTACTTCTCCAAAGTTCTCGTTCAAGGCATCTGGTAATCTCAGTCCGATAAAACTATCCAAGTTTAATACATTTCTTACTGTTGCAGAAAAGGTGGAGCTTACTTCCGGAACAGTACAATCTTCGTTTTTTAATTTGAAGGTAGATAATGGGAAAGCTTCAGGAACGGTTGGAGTTGAATATAAAGATTTCAAACTTGCATTTCTGGACAAAGAAACAAAAAGCAGTAAGGGCGTTTTTAATATTATAAAATCGTTCCTTGCAAATACCTTTAAGTTTAACGGTGAAAACCAACGTGATAAGCATGGCAAATTAAAATTAGGCAAAATAAAATACACACGTAAACCGGGGGACACCTTTATACAGGTGGTATGGTTCTCAGTAAGGAGCGGTGTTGCGGATGTGATAGGCTTTCCGCAGCGCTAAGATGCATTGATACTAAAAAACCGCAGAAGCTGATGCTTTTGCGGTTTTTTTATGAGTAAAGTAGGAGGTATATAGAGAGTATTATCGATTCACAAACAAACCGTGTCATGGCAACAATTACAACCGTCTTTCCAAATAGACGTTTAGAAGGAAAGTGTAGTAGCAAACTACCTGACTTGAATCATATACATATATAATTATCTATATTTTTCTAATAATGCCTTCTCCTTACGTATCATTTCGTATAACATTTGTTTGTTTATTACATTTTTCATTATATCGCTTACTTGAATACAACAACTGTCCTTACGTGTGCCAAGCTGAAGTGAGGAAGGATTGTAATTTACAATTGTTTCATTGTATTTAATAGTATTAGATACAGTTGTTCTTAAATCGTTTATTAAAATTCTGGTCTTTTCATTCAATACTTTGTTCTCGTTTGTACATAATGTTAATTGTGCGATAAAATTTAAGCTGTCTTTAGTGCCAAGGTATATGTTTCGTGTTTTGTACGTGGTATCATGTATTTTAATTGTATCATGTACCGTAATAGTGGAGATCGTTTGGATTGTATCATGAACAAATACTGTATCATGCAAATGATTGTTATCGTTGCCGGGGATTGTTGGAGGTATGTTGATACGACTTGAATCCAGTATGTGCGTTAAGTAATTAATTTTATCTATCTTAACCGTATTTGCATAGAATAACCCTGCAAAACTCGTTACAACGAAAAAACTACCGAATAAATACAAGAGATTTACGGTTCTATTCAAGCCGGATATTGTTTGGTTGTTTTTAGACATGGTAAAATTTAGTTATTATAATCTTGTAAGAATTTTAAACAATCGTTGAACATTTTCAGCAGTTTCCCACACGCAATAGTTATACCTCCTGCCGGTGCAAACAGAGCAACAAATACATCGGAAGTCAGATTCTTACTTATAAAACAATAAATGGCAACCGTAAGCAAAGCAATAACCGATACTAACGAGATTAAGTAAAATGTGATTCGTTCTGCTTGGAACATACCCACTAATTCTTTAGCAATGTCCAGCCTTTCCCGTAATGTAGTTGGCATAAATTGATGTGTATTATTTTGTACAAAAAAATGTTTGTCAGCCTGGAATGTTTCGTATTTAATAAAATCCAAGGTTAAAATTAACGAAAGAAATAATACTTGAAAAGCCTACCGCACGATTTCAACGCACGATTTCAACGCACGATTTCAACACACGATTTCAACACTGGGGGTTGTATCATTTTTTTGTGTAATAAAAGGATGAGAAAGCGAAAGGTTATGAAAAATAGTTGTGTATGCTAGTGTACCAAAAGCCTGCACAAAATATTAGGATGTAAGTTCGTTTATTTGTAATTTAAATTGAGAAATGATTCAAGAAGTATTATAAGTTTTTACAAGTCATGATGTTAGTGTTGTATGTGCGTGTCGTTTGTAAATCAGGGTGTACCAAAACACTCCTTGGTTAAGACTACCTGATTTTTAACAGTTCAGACTGAATATGAAATACTTGAAAATATTTTTTCTAAGTTATATAATCATTTTCGTTGTTATATCTATATGCGTTACATTGGTATTGCTTTTTTATGATTTTACGTTTGAGGAAGTAATGAAGTATTTCTTTTTACAGGATGTAAAAAATGTAGTTATTATTTCTGTGATCTCGTTTTTCTTTTCTATATTTGTTGCAATTGAAAGATTGCTCCAAAAGTGACGATGAACCGGTAATGATTCAAGTCAGCACTCCCGGTATGCTGTATATCCCCCAGAAAATTTAGTCTATAAGAACTGTACACAAAAAAAGCCCTGCTCAAAAGAGCAGGGCTTTCATTATTCCTGTGCGATAGGAGGGACTCTGGGCTTACACACCACCTGCGAAACCTTACTGTATCTGCCGAATTTAGTCTGAAAGAACTGTACACAAAAAAAGCCCTGCTCAAAAGAGCAGGGCTTTCATTATTCCT
>CALMMI010000646.1 GCA_937868245.1 uncultured Ignavibacteria bacterium
CTGCATATTTTAATAAGCGTGCCGAAGAGCTGACTCCCGAGGATTTCATCCGTATCAGTGATACAATCCGTTCGGTAGTTTCTCCTGTATAATTTGGATGCAATTGGTTCGTCGTAGGCTCAAGACAATTTTTCAATATTTCTACTCAATTTGGATTTTCATGGATAATATTCAATTCTGGACAGTGGCTTCTGCAAACGGTATCATACTAGAAATCCCGCAAATGAAGCAATTTGAACGGTATGAAGGTGAATTACTGTACTGGAATAATAAAATCAATCTTATTTCACGTACCGACACCGAGAATATCTTTGAGAGACATTTCCTCCATTCGCTTACACCTCTCAAATACACCGATTTCCCCCAGAAAGCTAAAGTTTTGGATATTGGTACAGGAGGCGGATTCCCCGGGCTTCCACTTGCCATTGCCAGACCTGATATGCATGTTCTTTTAACGGATTCAATTCAAAAGAAACTAAAATTAGCAGAGATGTTCGCCCAACATACCGGATTGCGTCATGTTAAAGCCAGGACAATCCGTGTAGAAGATTTAGCACAAGATAAATCACTCGTTCAATCATTTGATATTATTACTGCTCGTGCTGTTGCTTCAATCGGTAAATTAGTTGGCTGGACCCGTACTCTTCTGAAACCCGGAGGAAAATTTGTTTTTCTAAAGGGCGGGGATATAAGTACCGAAATAGCAGAAGCTAAGGAACTTTTCCCTACCTTAACCGTTGAAGAATTTCCGATTTCTATGCTTGGTGCCGAGTGGTTCGAGAGAGAAAAAAAGAAGGTTTTTGTATGCAGAATCTAATCAACCACAGAATGAAAACTATTTTGGTTACGGTTGCTTTGTTTGTTGTTGTCTTTTCGGATGGAACTGCTCAACAACCCAAATCAGCTGTTAAAATTGCCCGTGTAAAATATAACGGAGGAGGGGATTGGTACAACGACCCGTCGGGAGAGGTGAATTTACTAAAGTTTGTTAAGCAAAACACTAATATCAATGTCGATCCAGTCTATGAATTTGTAGATTTAGCTTCGGATAATCTATTCATCTATCCGGTTATTTTTATAACAGGGCATGGTAATGTTAACTTTACCGATGCAGAAGTTCGCAGGCTAAGGGCATACCTCCAAAACGGAGGATTCTTATATATTGATGATGATTACGGGCTTGACGGTGCTATCCGCCATGAAATGAAAAAAGTATTTCCCGATCAGAACTTTGTTGAACTGCCATTTTCCCATGGAATTTATTCAGCTCATTTTAAGTTCCCCGGCGGTTTACCTAAAATTCATGAGCATGATATGAAAACTCCGCAGGGGTTCGGTCTTTTCAATAACGGACGTATGTGTGTTTATTATACATTTGAAACCAACCCGAGCGACGGATGGGCAGATCCTGATGTCCATAGCGATCCTCCTGATAAACGTGAGCTTTCTCTGAAAATAGGAACAAATATTTTAGTGTGGGCACTCAGTCATTAAAATTAAACAAAACACCAATATCGTATGAACTACCAATCTTCGTATTCTAAATTAATAGATAAACTTACGGCAACCCGTCGTAAGGAACTATTGCTTCAACTTACGGTAGGACTTCTCAATACGGCAAGTGTTTCTATCACTGCTCTTGTACTGGTAGCGGCAGTAGAAGCAATTGCTCACGGAGATGTTGCTTTTCGTACAGGACTGGCAATATTCTGGTTAGCGACTACAATTGCAGGAATATTTGCTTTTGCCGGTTCACCTCTTGCACGAATTTTACAAATCAGACCATTACCATCAACTGAAACAATTGCCCTAAGAGTAGGGAATGTCTATTCTGATATTCGGGACACACTTTGTAATGTTCTCCAGCTTGCACCAACAATTGAATCTGCTTCGGGAGTTTCCGGCGCACTGGCACTTGCTTCCTTTGAAGATGTTGCACAAAGGGCAGTCACTAAAGATTTTGATGTAATTATCAGCCGTTCCGAGTTAAAACGTTCGTTTGTTTTCTTTTTGATTGCAGCAATACTTTCATCAAGTTTATTTATTGTCCCTTCGTTTGGATCGGGGTTGAACCGTGTTGTCAATTACAATCAATCGTTTCTTCCGCCTGCACCGTTTGGATTGACCATTACTCCGTTGAATGAATCCAAATTAAGAGGTGAAAAGGTACGCATTACCGTAAAAGCGTCGGGTGTTCCTCCTGAAATTGTAACTCTAAATATCAGAGAAGAGCAGCAAGAGAATTATGATACATACACATTGCACCAAGATTCCGCAGGGATATATCATTATGATATACCAACTGTAAAGCGTTCAATGGAGTTTTTTGCAGAATCAGTTTGGCTAACTTCCTCAATTAAAACAGAAACAGGGAAGGTAACGGTTACTGACCGTCCGATTATCCGTTCTTTATCGGGAAGGGTAATTCCCCCATCATATTCACGCCTGGCTGTAAGGGATTTGAATGAACAATCTGCTGATATTTCTTCGCTTCGGGGCTCACAAGTACAAATTCAAGTTACCGGAAACAAAGAAATTACTTCTGCTGAAATAATTATTCTCAAGCAAAAGTACTCACTCGGAAATTCAGAAACAAATTCACCTGCTAACCAGTCCCTTCAAATAGATACCGTTAAAATTCCACTGCAAATCGATGCACGGAAAGCAAACGGCAGTTTCGCTGTTCAGGCAACAGGGGAATATTATATACTTCTCCATGATAAAGATAAACAGCAAAATGCTGAACCAATCCACTATAAAATTATTGCGCTTACCGACGGTGCTCCAACAATTTCACTGTTAGAACCTACAGCCGATGTGCAAGTATCCGAAAAAGCTCTCCTGCCACTTAAAGTAGCCATAACAGATGATTATGGATTCTCGTGGATGAAGCTCTATTACCGATTGGCTGAATCAAGATATGCTCCCCCTTCCAAGAACTTTCTATCACTTAACATCCCGATTTCCGCAAGTGAAATTGCACAGGAAATTCCATATCTGTGGAATTTGAATTCCATTGGCATTTCACCGGGTGATAAGTTCGAGTTTTATATTGAAGTTGCGGACAATGATCAAATCTCAGGATTCAAGACTGCAAAAACTTCTACACTGACAGTACGGTTGCCTTCACTTGATGAAGTACTTACGCAAGCTGACGAAGATCAAGAGAACATTGCGAAAGACCTTGAGAAAATTGCCAAATCTGCAGAGGAAGTCCGTAAGGATGCAGAGGAAGTAAACCGTGAAATCAGAAAGAACCAAGACAAACCGATGGATTGGGAAAATAAAAAGAAAATTGATGATTTGCTCAAAAAGCAAGCTGAAAATCAAAAGAAGTTAGACCAAGTTCAGCAGCAATTGGAACAAGTAGCCGAAAATTTGAAGGAAAACAATGCTATTTCCCCAGAAACTCTACAGAAATATCAGGAACTTCAAAAACTATTGAAAGAGGTTAACTCTCCTGAACTTCGGAAGCAGATGGAAGAGATGCAAAAAATGATGCAGCAGATGTCCAAAGAGGAAATGCAGCAAGCGATGAAGAA
>CALMMI010000647.1 GCA_937868245.1 uncultured Ignavibacteria bacterium
CCCGAACTACTTTTCTTGTTCTGCGGCAGGCAATGCGAGTACTGCAAACAAACGGTGGAGCTATTGTTACTATCGGAGCTAAAGCTGCAATTCACCCCGAGACCAATAAATCAACGTATGCGGCAGCAAAAGCGGCAGCGATTAACCTTACGCTCACAGCAGCCGAAGAAGGGAAACAGTATGGCATTCGGGCAAATTGTATTGTTCCCGGTATTATTCTCACGCCTGCCAATTTAGAATGGGCAACCGGGGGTGAAGAAAAAAACTGGACTCCTCCACACGATTTTGCTGAAGCAATATTTGCGCTTTGTTCCGAAACAGGAAAGGGTATTAGCGGAGCAATTTTACCAATGTACGGAAAACTACCCTCCTAGATTCTTATGAAATATCTTGTTGACTTTAACATTCCTGTCCCCTCAATTCGAAATGATATTGAGATATTTACATTTACAGGACAAAGCGGCGACCAGCAACTATATCTGAACTGTCCTCACGGTTACACAGACGCCCTAACCTTGCCTGCAAATCTTGGTCCGTTAATCGAATTGCTAAACGGACTAAACAGTATTACCGTAATCATGGCAAGAATCAACGAAACCACTTTGCTCAGGATTCAACCCGAAGGACTTGCACTTTTCCTGAAAGATTTGGATGATTTGGGCTATCTGCAAACACCAACGTTCTACAGAATTAAAGAGGATATTCAAAGATTTCAATCTTCCAGGATACGCCCTGCAATTTGTGCAGGCGGAGCTTACCCGCACTCGATGAGGGAACTTTCCGAGTATTTGGACGGGATTATGCGTATTTCGCCTGAACAAGAAATTCCGGCTCGCGGGATAATTGCTCCTCACATCGATTTACGTGTTGGCAGTACAGCCTATGCCCCTGCTTATAACGCAATCAGCAGAAGTGAAGCAGATTTGTTCGTGATATTCGCCACATCCCATTATGCCAATTACGATTTGTTCATTCCTACCGCCAAGGATTTTGAAACTCCACTCGGAATAGTGGAAACCGACCGTGAACTTCTAAACGCTGTTCGAGCGTCATACCCGTTTGAGTTAACATCGAATGACATTGCACACAAACCTGAACATTCGATTGAATTAGAATTAATTTTCCTTCAGCATTGCTTTGCAAGAAGAAAATTCACAATTCTCCCTATCCTCGTTACGTCTTTCCAGCCGTTCATTCAACAAGGGATTTTACCTAATGAGCATCCTCAGGTAAAAGAATTTGCAGCTTCCATACGAAATGTTGTTAAACTATCCGGAAGAAATGCAGTCTATATTTCAAGCGGAGATTTGGCGCATATAGGACGTAAGTTCGGTGACCAGTTTGATGCAGAACCTATACTTCCTACATTACAGAACGAAGATACTGTTTTACTTAATTCTTTGGCAGCCTGCGACCACAATGAATTCTATAGGAATATAGCAGAAGTAAACGACAAATGGAAGATTTGCGGACTATCACCTAACTATATGATGCTCGAAACATTGCGCCCGGAACGAGGGGAATTTCTTTATTATGAGCAATGGAATGAGCAGGAACAAAAGTCTGCAGTTAGTTATGGTTCGCTCGCTTTTTATTAATTTTGTAAGACAAAAACCGTCTTGCCGTCGGATTTACTAAAGTACAAACGGCACTATTATTCAATTTTAGGAGTTTTTTGATGAAAAATTTTCGTTCGATCACAATAATGTTGGGAAGTATGATGCTTTGCCTTGTTATATTTGGAACAAGCATCGCAAAAGGACAGGATAAAGCCGCCCTTATGAAACGCGGCGGAGAAGTCTATAAGGCATATTGCCAAACCTGCCACCAACCGACAGGAATGGGCTTACCAAATGTATATCCGCCTCTTGCAGGTTCGGATTACATCAAAAATAGTCCTAAAGCCACAATTATTGATAATGTAAGTAACGGCTTGAAAGGCTCTATTACAGTAAACGGAAAGAAATTCAACAATGTTATGGTGCCACTTCCTGCAAATTATACCAATGATGACGCTGCTGCTGCAATTACGTACGTACTTAACAGTTGGGGAAACAACGGCGGAGTTGTTACAGCTGCTGAAGTAAAGAAAGTCCGCAAAGTTGCTGCTAAGAAATAAAGAATAGCATCAAATTGTATTGAAAAGAACCCTGCATCAATGGATATTGAAGCAGGGTTTTTTGTTTGATGTGATACAAGAAAGAATGTGCGTACAATAAAAACGAAAATAATCGCAGTAAACATGAGCATTATTTCCCCCTCCGGCTATTTTTACGTAATTTGCATCAAAATGGTTTCTTCATCCGGATTCTTGTTTTTTATTAGGAATCATTTCGAACAGTAAACTCGATTCCGTCGGATGTGATCGTTAGCGTTGTGTTCTAAAAGAAAGTAGGAATACATAAATTATTTACATTTTCATTATAAATAATTTGGCAAGTAATTGAACCTTCGATGAACTCAGGGTGACTTGAGCAAACTCGTCTTGATCTAATCTTGCCGGAACATCTACATAGATGAAATTTTGATTTTTAAAGAACCATGATTCGATATTTCATACTTCTTATTTTCATTTTTCTATTTTCATTATCTGCTTACTCGCAGGCAGTGAAAGATACAACAAGTTTACAGGCTGCCTTGCAACGAGGCACATTTGGGGTGCATGTACGAAATGTAACTATGGCAACCGATAATGCAGCAGGACTTACCGACGCTTACGCCGACGGCTTGGGAATCGGGATTGGGTATGAATCCGCGCCTTTCCATAACTTTCAAGTGGGAATTAGCGGCTTTTTTATGTACAACCTGTTTTCATCTGATTTGGCTGCAATAGATTCTGCCACATTAGCCCCAAACCGTTACGAACTCGGGTTATTCGATGTTCAAAATGTCCATAATACGCTGTTAAACCGATTGGAGAATTTCTATCTAAAATATACACTCGATAACTTTAGCATCAAAATCGGAAAGCAATTGATTAAAACCCCTTTTATTAATCCGCAGGATGCACGGTTAGCACCAACTATGGTGCAAGGCGCAATTTTTGAATGGAAAAATAATATAACAAAAGTAGAGGGCGGCTGGATTGATAAAATTTCACCTCGCGGAACGGTTACGTGGTTTCCGGTTGCGTCATCAATTGGAATTTACCCCAGGGGGTTTACGATTAATGGCAGCAGATCGGGCTATGTGGGCAACCTGACAAGCGCAGGAATTTTCTATACAGGTCTTACGCATAGTATTACACCCCAAACTACTTTACAGGCATGGGATTTTTATGTAGAAAACATCTACAATTCATTGTTATTGCAATTCAACAA
>CALMMI010000648.1 GCA_937868245.1 uncultured Ignavibacteria bacterium
GTTTAATAGACTCTCGAGAATTATTTCTTCTACTAAATAAAGGTATAGAAATAAGCTCATGTATAGTAACCATTCTTACATAACTAAACCTTGAAGGTTTCCGAAAACCTTCAAGGTTTTAATTCTACTTTTATTCGCCTACCCTCACCACGAAACATCCACCGAGTCCTCGCCGCCATCTATACCAATCACTGTTCCGTTAATCCATCCTGCTTCGGGTCTGACCAAAAGCACCATTGCGTTTGCTACATCCTGCGGAGTAGTAAGACGGTGAAACGGATTGCGGCTCAGTGCATTTTCAATTAAAATAGTATTTCCCGGAATTTTCCGCAGGGCGGGAGTATCTGTAACTCCTGCGCGGATTGCATTTGCTGTAATTTCCCACGGGGCAAGCTCTAGTGCCATTTGGCGGATATAGGATTCCATTGCTGCTTTGGCGGCAGATACTGCGCCGTACATCGGCAGTACGCGGTGGCTTCCTGCGCTGGTTAACCCAAACACACGTCCCCCACGACCGAACACTCCGGCGGTAACGGTATCCTGCACCCAATAGACTAAGCTGTTCGCCATAACATCCATTGTCATTTCGATTTGTTTTTGTGTAAGCATTGCTGCTGGTTTGGCAGCCACAACCGGCACGAGCGACCCGAACGCAAGCGAATGGAGCAGCACCTTTACCGATGCGTTAGTATGTTTTGCGCATTCTTCGGTTATGGCGGTCATTACTTCCTTGCGGCGGTCTGCGTCTGCTGCGTTTACATTGAAGAAATGTGCGTCCACGCCGAGGGCGATAATTTCGGCTTTCATCTCTTCCACCTGTGCCATACCTGCTGCACGGTCCAGATGCACCCCGAAAATATGATACCCTTCCTTAGCAAGGGCAAGGGTGCATGCCTTACCAAAACCGCTTGAAGCTCCAAGAATTAATGCGTACTTACGTTCTGATTCCATTACCGTATTCTCCCGATATTAATAATATGTGGCTGATAGATTCTGCAAAATTATGAAAGAAATGGTGAAGAATGGGCATGAAAAGTCGTTTATGGTGGGAATAGGGGGTAAATTGAGTAATAATTGAGTAATGGGGGAGAAGGTTTTATTCGTAAGTTTGTGTGATAATATTATGGAAGAAAAAAATACTTTCTAAACTGCAATAAATCCAACTATAAACTTATGATAGAAGCAAAAATCGATTCACTTGCTTACCAATTAAAAGAAAATAGAAAAAAAGGAAAAGGAGCAATTGTTTTTATTGGTGCAGGTTGTTCTGTTTCCGCTCAGATTCCTGCCGCATCAAAAATAGTAGAAGAAATACTACGAGACCATAAAGATGATCCGAGTTTTAAAAACTTTGTAGAAAAACCTACATATGAACAACTTATGGCGTGTCTGAAACCGTCAAAAAGAAAAGAAATATTTAAAGGGTATGTCGAAAAAGCTAAAATTAATGTCTGTCATATTTATTTAGCTCATCTTGTCACTAAGGGGTATGTAGACTATATTGTTACAGTAAATTTCGACAATCTTGCTCAAAGAGCCCTAGCTTTGTATAACATTTTCCCACCAACTTACGATATTTCAATTCTAAATCTCAAGGATTTGACGACTACTCCGTTACAAACGCAGTCAATTACTTATCTACATGGTCAATACAATGGTTTGTGGCAGCTAAATACAGCCGATGAAATGAGAAAAGTGCATGAAGGGAATGTTGCAAAAAGCATATTTGACAAGATTACAAATGAAAGATTGTGGATAGTTGTTGGATATGGTGGAGATGATTTTATTTTTGATGAATTAGTTAAATTAGGTAGGTTTGACAATGGTCTTTATTGGGTCGGATATAAAGAAAATACTCCAACAAGTAGGGTGCAAAATGGCTTGCTCAATAAACCTAATTCAGAAAGTTGCCTGATAAGAGGATATGATGCTGATTCTTTTTTTCTTAAACTAAATGCTGAGTTAGATAATGAAACCCCAAAAATTTTTGAAACTCCTTTTAGTTTTCTTTCAGAATTGTTGGAGGGAATCAAGGATATTGATGATTCAGAAGAATATAAATCCGTAAAAGAAAGATTTATTAATAGTAAGGAAATGGTAATAAAAGCAATTTACAAGTACGAAAAAACTGAAGAGAGTCAGATAAGAAATGCTCTCATTAACTGTTTGATTAGTGAAAAATATGAGAGATTGGAAAGTTTAGAAAAACTGGTAAGAGAAAAATACTTTGATCTACTGCCAATTGTTGCTAATATTTATTTTAGATGGGGAAATAGTTTAGGAAAATTGGCGCAAACCAAATCGGGGGACGAAGCTGTTAAATTGTTCAATGACGTATTTGATAAGTACAAAGCGGCTATTCAAATTAAAACTGACTTTCACGAGGCATATAACAACTGGGGAACTTATTTAGCAGACTTAGCGAAATCCAGTTCTGGGGAAGAAGCCATACAACTTTTCAAAGAAGCATTTGATAAGTTCAGCATAGCACTTCAAATTAACTCTGATTACCCTGAGGCATATAACAACTGGGGAACTTCTTTAGCAGAGTTGGCAAAAATTACATCAGTTGACGAAACTATCCGACTTTTCAAAGAAGCATTTAAGAAATACAAAGCAGCTATTCACATTAAGCCTGACTTACACGATGCATATTACAACTGGGGAACAGATTTAGGAGAATTGGCGAAAACTACTTCAGGGGCAGAAGCAGTTAGACTTTTTGAAGAAGCTTTTGAGAAGTATAAGAAAGCAATTGAAATAAAACCTGATGACAACGAGGTATATTTTAACTGGGGAAATTTTTTATTATACTTGGCGAAAACTACATGTGATGACAAGGAGCGTGCACACCAATACTTCAACCAAGCATTTGAGAAATACAAAAAAGCTATTGAAATAAAACCTGACGACTATAGTGCATATTTTAACTGGGGAAATTCATTATTGTACTTGGCAAAAACTACACCTGATGACGAGGAATTTTTACACCAATATTTCAACCAAGCATTTGAGAAATACGAAAAAGCTGTTGAAATTAAACCGGACTACAACGAGGCATATTTTAACTGGCTAACTCATTTATTGCATTTGGTGAAAACCAAATTCGGAGACGATGTTCTTAACTACTTCTATCAAGTGTTTGAGAAGTTCAATCAATCTGCTCAAATTAGAACTGTTTACCTGATGATATATTTTATTTGGGGAACTTATTTAGAATATTTAGCAAAAACTAAATCTGGAATAGAAGCTGAAAAATTATATCATCAATCCTTTGAAAAATACAATAAGGCAATTCAAATCAATTCTGATTTTCTACCAGCATATAATGATTTAGTCGTATCTATTCTAGATTTGGCTAGAACAAAATCGGGTCAGGAAGCTGAGGAATTGTATAGTAAAGCTCTTGAGTTAAGTAATAAAATTATAGAATTGGGATACTCTTCTTATAATCTTTCATGTATCTATGCAATGACTAATAAACTCGAAGAAGCTTTCGAATTATTAGAAACTTGTCTAAAAAAGAATGATATAATATTCGAATATCTAGATGAAGACTTAGATTGGCAAAACCTGAGAGAAGACCCAAGATACTTATCCCTAAAAGCCAAATACTCAAAGTAATATAAAACTCTATGTTATAAACTATTCCCAAAAATTTACTATATTTACACATCAAAAAAACTAAACACTATATCCCAAAAATACACCATAAAGTTATGATTACCGGAAACGATTTATTAGCCCTTGGCTACAGACAGGGCAAGTGGTTCAAAACCGCAATAGAAGAAATTAATACCAAAAACCTCGAGGGCGAGGCAATGATCTCCTATTTGGAAGCGCATAAGCCCCCGCCAATGATACCCTTGCATGCGGGTTCAATTCCTTTCTACGAAAACATCAAAGCGGAAAATGAAATTGAGCAAAGCAATATAGAAAAAGTACGAAGCACAATGAATGAGCTGATGAAAACCCCAACAGTCGTAAAAGGTGCAATCATGCCCGACGCATGTCCTGCCGGACCTATGGGGACAATCCCCGTGGGCGGAGTGGTGGCTACCCGCAATGCAATCCACCCCGGAATGCACAGCGCGGATATTTGCTGTTCTGTGATGCTCACCAATTTCGGCAAGGTAAACCCGAAAGCAGTACTTGATATGGCTCATAAGATTACGCATTTTGGTCCGGGCGGGCGGACTTTGGATAAGCAATTTCCACTCTCAAAGGAAATCTTCGAGGAGTTTATTGATAACCCGCTCTTGAATTCAGACAAAAGTTTGAAGGTAGCCCAGGAACATTTGGGAACCCAGGGCGACGGAAACCATTTTCTGTATGTGGGTGTCTCGAA
>CALMMI010000649.1 GCA_937868245.1 uncultured Ignavibacteria bacterium
CGTCGGTGATTGTGTCGCTCATAGTGGTTGTGTAATTCTATTGGTGAAAAATTCTCATAAGAATTTATTATGTGGGATAATAAATTACAGTTCCAGAGAAATATAACAGTGAAGAAATCCCCCTGCCCCCTTTATCAAGGGGGTAAAGAAATACCTGTTTTATTATATTATAAACCCTTGCATTTCTCGCTTTACGTCATCCCCCTTGTCAAAGGGGGACCGAGGGGGATTTCCTACTTCACAATCACCGTAATCTCAAACGCATCCGCCCCATTATCCCTATACGCCTGTCCGTTTGGCATGGAAACGTATTTGGCGTTTCCATCCTCATCAGTAAATTCCGAATTGTTTGCAAGTAATTCAGAACGAAGTGCCTTATGATAGGGCTTTACCGAGTCGTCGGTTCGCAGGTAGATTTTGTAGCTTTCCGCATCTTCGGTAGTAGTGCCGTTTTCGGAAATATCTATCTCCACATAGCCTTCATAAGAAATAAATGCAGACGGTTTTTCGGTTGCTTCCTCATCGAGGAATGTCTCGAAATCCTTTCCGTTTCCGGTGTAGATATGCCCTATGAAACTTGGCAAAGCCAGTTCGATTAATTGCCTCAAGAACTCTTCGGGTGTCATTGGATATTCCTTTTTGTTGTGAATCCTATTGTGTTCCAAAATGCAGATGTGAGACGCTTTTCCTCATGCCTTTTAAGCCTTCCCCTTTTTGCCAAACCTGCTTGTTTTCCTCCCTCTCCTTTACCTGTACGGGCAAGGAGATGCGCTTTCCATTTGGAATACCGGGTATCGCTTTTTGTAATTCGTTTACCGTTTGCATCCACACCTTGCAAAGTTTTTTCCCTTGCAATTTGGGTTGCTTCGCTGTTTACGGCTTTTGTTGCAGCATTAAGTGAACGGGCGTTCAGTTTTTTGGCAAGTGCTTTTTTGAATGCTGTTTGGAGGTCTTGTTCAAGTGACATGGTGATTGACAATAATTTACTAACAACATACATACTAATACGTTACAGCACATACTTCCGTCTGTCATCCTGAACTTGATTCAGGATCACCGTTGCTGTTCGGTTATGCTATTTTCTCACATAGCGGAGATGCTGAATCGAGTTCAGCATGACAGGGCGGTAATATGTCAAACAGCAAGGCAGACAGAGGACATACTTCAACTTCCTCCTACCGCATAAACGGCGCAGACGTCACACTCGAACTCGGCACATCCTTCGACAACCCACCGAACGACAACCTCTCCCGTTCATAAAGCGAACGGTAGAGTTCCCACCGGATACGGTTTTTTGTCTCAGCTCCTGCATCATTCTTTTGGTAGAACATGCAAAGCTGTTTGAATGCAAGAGCGCGGGCTAAGCGTATTGCATTTTTATCCGTCGCCTCATCAAGTGTTGTCCCGTCGTCATCAAAGGCGATTCCGAGTGCTTGTTCAATATCGAGTTTCATCTCGAGTTTTGCAGCGTCTTTGTAGAGCGATTGAAGGACTTCGTCGCTGTACGCTTGGGGATTCAGAATGTCCTCGTTTCCGCTTCTGAGGATGTCGATATTTGCTTCTAAGGTTTGGTAGGTCATGGTGGTAATTAATTAATAGGGTATTGTTAAACTAGTATTGTTTTCGTTTACAGCAAAAAGTTACGTTGTCAAACAGGCAAGTATTTGACGCTTCGACTAAGCTCAGCGTGACATAACTATTTAATTTTACGTAAGTGACAGGCATGTCACCCTGAGCCCATCGAAGGGTTCAATTACTTACCAAATTTTAGATAAACACGTGGTGAATTATTTGTTTTCATGTCTTTTAAAGACATATATCAGAATATTCCATTATCAAATAATAGAGTTTATTTGGCAAGTATTCAACATTTCGACTGCGCTCAATGTGACCCATTTAATTTATTATTTTTTACTAAATAAAACATAGTTAGCTGTGCAATAACAAAATAAAAACCACCATTCCCTATCTACTTCGTCAGCACACGGATTATCTTAATATCCGAAACATCATCCGCTCTCGATTCCCAGTTTGCTGCTGTCTTGAGGTCGGAATCTGCCGGGTTTGCAGTGGTATCAATGTAGGTTGTGTTAATGATATGAGGACAGTAATCCAAATCCCAACGAAGTGTCTGTGTGATATTTTGCTTGGTGAGATTCTCGATTAGTTTCATCGACATTTCGCGCTGGTAGCCCAAGTAGAACGGCTGACCTCCCACCAAATACGATGGGTACGCGCCTGTTGAAGCAATTGTTACCGTCGGTGCTGAGGAGTAGCCCGAACCACCGGCTGTTACGGTGATGCTCGTCACTTCGCCGCCTGTTAGAACCGCTGTTCCTGTTGCGCCTGTGCCACCTCCGCCTGTGATTGTTACCGTTGGAGCAGAAGTGAAACCTCCACCTTTTTCGGTGATGGTAAATGCTGTTACTGCACCGCTGCCGATGGTTGCTGTTGCAGTTGCATTCATCTGGGCGCACAAGTCATCATCTACTATAAAGCGTTTTCCTGCAAAACTTCCGAGTTGACCTGTGGTTGCAACTTCCTGCCCTTGAATGGTTTGGGAATAATCAACTAGACCAAGCTTGAGCATATTCGCATATTGGTGCGAGTGCAGGATATGTGCAGTCAGAAGCGCGGAGTTACGACCGAGTATTTGCTGACCGTTGATGATTGCGATTTCGTCGAGCAATCCTCCCGTTCCGCCTGAGGTATAATCGTAACTGTGCGTGGTTGCAAGCGCACCGCCATAGCGGAACAACCCGCGTAGAATCGCACCATAACGTTTTTCGATATTGACAGTATTGCGCTGCGCAATCTGTGGTGTGATGAACTTCAAGCCATCAACACCGGAGATGATTGTATCGAGATTTTCCTGCTCGACTGCATCATAACGGCGGACGATTACCCCTTTGATTTCACCATACGATAGTGATTTCACGGAGATGTCGCCGGAGGATGAACGTTGGTTGTCATCGCCCAGGAACGAGAGTGATTTTAGGTAGCGTGAGTGGTAAAAGTCACCCCCTGTTTGGAATGCAGGAGCCGGATCGTTAAAGACGAGTCCGTTTGCGAACAGCGTGCCGAAGGTGGGCATCAGCCGCTGTACTTCCGCCTCGTAGAGGGCGGGGACAAAATCAATTGCCATGTTTATATTCCTTTCATTAGTTTGGTGTATGCGGTCGGGTTGGACTGCATCAATTGGTATAGTTCGGTCAGGTTCATGCCTTCCAAACTTGGAAGCGCACCCCCTGCCGCGCCGCGTTCGTTCCCCTGTGAATTGCCGGAAGCGGGAGCTGTTGCAAAATCTCGCGCAATGAGTTCAAGCGTTGTCAAATCTATGGTTTCATAGTTTTTAGCTTTGTCTTGCGGGAGTCGAGCAAGAAGTTCCTTGCGCCTGGATGTCTCGATGGTTTCGAGACGTGATTTTTGCGTTTCGGATAATGTTTTCAGTTCGCCGAGTTCCCTTTGGAGGTTTGCATTCAGTTCTGCGAGTTTTTCTTCTTCGGCTTGCTTGCGCTGGTCAGCTTCTTTTTCGCGGATTCGGTAACTTGCCGCTTCGTCGTTCGCTTTTTTGCGCTCTGCTTCGGCACGTGAAACTTTCGCGGTCATTTCGTCGATAATTGCTTGGATTTCGGGCGAATACATATTCCCCGCGTTGTTTTCGGGACTCCCCGGATTTGCCTCACTTGAGGTTGGTTGGTCGGGCATTATATGTCCTTGGTAAAGGTTTTGGTGTATAAGAATTTATGTAGCAGACGTTTAATCCCCCTCGTTCCCCCTTTATCAAGGGGGATGACGTAGAATCCATATAAGACATATACTTAATAAAAAATAAATGCAAATTATCTTGCCTCCCCCTTGTTAAAGGGGGACTGAGGGGGATTTCTGGGTTTGATGGTGATAATTTTCAATATCCATTGGGTGAAGGACTTTGCATC
The DNA here is from genome assembly GCA_937868245.1 of uncultured Ignavibacteria bacterium. Lineage (GTDB taxonomy): Bacteria > Bacteroidota > Ignavibacteria > Kapaibacteriales > UBA961 > JADJXV01. The sequence goes on from CALMMI010000649.1 coordinate 3,939, forward strand.
TGTGATTTCTAAAATAGATTGTTATTAGTCTGTAGTTTGGATTATTGTAAATTTTATCTATTTATGAGAATTTAGAGTGTAAGGTTAATATCTGCTTTTTTTGGGTTAAGAATATATGTAACTGCTTGTTTTAATTCAATAAACATATTTGCGTTATTACCCTGAAGCAAACTAATATATTCTTCGTTATTTAACAATTTTCTAATCAAGGTATTAATTTCATTGAACTTTGGATAGTAATCTGACTCGATATTCACTTCATACTGAAAACAATCTGTATCATCTTTATCTAATCTAATTTTAAAATAATATTCATAATACATATCAAGATTTAAATCTCTATTTGCTGGTACAAACTCGATGATTGGTCCCTCATTTATGCCAATTCTAAACTGAGAAGTTCCAGGATA
>CALMMI010000650.1 GCA_937868245.1 uncultured Ignavibacteria bacterium
TAGAGGCTAACAACCACGAAGCAGTATCTTGTACGAACGGAAGACCTTCCAAATACTTGAACCATATCAAAAGCAACACATACACGATAAATGCCATTTGCAAAAAGGTTTTTACCTTTGCATTACGAGAGGTTACGATTGACCTGTTTAACGAATCGGCATACACCCTAAGAAGCGTTGTGCCTATATCACGGGCAATAACTATAAATACCATCCAAAACGGAAAAATCTCGATTACAGCTAAAGCAACAAATGCCGTAGCTGTAAAAACTTTGTCAGCCAGGGGGTCAAAAAAAGCACCGAACGCCGAAACTTCTTTCCGTCTGCGGGCAAGCCAACCGTCGAAATAATCCGTAAGTGCACCCAAAATAAATACAATCACTGCAATGCGAACTGTCCCTTCATCTTGCGAACAGATAAGCACAAAAAACAGGGGAGCAAGCAAAACCCTTAGAAAACTTATAAGATTGGGTAGAGAATAATTCACAGATTGAATGTGCGTTTACAAGCTAAAAAGAAATATCTTTGATAATTATATAGCAAATATCATGCAAAATAAGCATTCTTCGTGTGTCGATAATCATTATAAACAGTTTGTTCTGCTTTTGATATTTACGTAAATTGCTTTACAGGTCAATTGAAAACAATTATGTATCAAAACAATTGTATTTTTGTACACATTAATCAAAACAGCATTTCAATATACCCGTCTATTAACTTCTATGGACACACTTTTACGTCAATCTTTGTTTTGGGATTGCAATCTGGAAACGTTAGATATTGAAAAGCATAAGAGACAAATCATAGTAAGAGTATTAGAGCGCGGTACACTGGATGATTGGCAGACAATCAAAGAGCTTTATGGTAAGGAAACAATCCTGCAAGAAGCACTTCAAGCACGCTCACTTGATAAATATGCTCTTGCGTTTTGTTCGGGATATTTTGATGTTCCAAAGGAGAAATTCAGATGTTATTCCTTGATTCAGTACCAAAAAAAGCACTGGAACTATTAATTCGGCTTATGAAAATACCTGCAGTGCATTCGTTTGCGCTTGCAGGAAGGACAGCACTTGCATTGCGGTTGGGACACCGTATTTCTGTAGATTTAGATCTTTTCTCTCCAGAATCTTTCGATTCAGAGCAACTGGCTGAAGAGATACAAAAGAGTGAGGCATTGTTTCAACTACGCACAATGCCCAACACAATTAATGCGATTGCAGATGGTGTAAAAATTGATTGCATTGCCCATCGTTATAATCAACTTGCACCAATTGAAACTATTAACTACTACCGGCTCTATTCAATCAAAGATATTGCAGCAATGAAGCTATCTGCAGTTGGTGGTAGAGGCGCAAGAAAAGATTTTTATGACATCGCTGCATTACTTTCAGTTATGACTCTATCAGAAATGATTGAGTGTTTTGTTCAGAAATACCCTAATGCAGATACTTTCCATACTATTCGTGCTTTATCCTATTTTGAAGACGCTGATGATGAGGATGAAGTAATACTATGCTCTACTACCCCTAAAGCATTGAGAAACTGGCAGTCAGTCCAATCTATACTTTTGAATAACATCAAAAAGATATAAGAAAGGCAACCTATCAAGGTTGCCTTTCTTATTGAATATTGGTTATGGACTAATTTCTACTTAGCCACAACTATCTGCTTTGTTACCGATGCACTACCGGTTGATAGTTTTAGATAATAAACACCCGAAGTTAAACCAAGCCCTCCTGTTTCTCCTGTAAGCCGGGTTGAATATGTTCCTGCATTCTTTGGTTCATGTACCAAGGTTGCTATTGTTCTCCCTATTTCATCTGTAAGTAGTAATTTTACGTTTGAGTTCTGTTTCAACGTGTACCAAATGATACTTGCGTCATTCACAACAGGGTTTGGTTGAATTGAAAGTTCCAAACCTGAGTTATTTGCATCAAATTCATCAACTTCTGTTGCAGTTTGTGTAGTAAAGCTTCGCGGAACTGAAAAACTGCTTGGTCCATTACCTGCTGCACTTGAAGCACGTATTTTCCAGTAGTATTTTGTTGCATTTAGCAGCCCTGAATATGAGTAGGATGTAACTGTAGAGCCGTTGTTTACATTTACAACAGTATCACTAAAATCACTTTTAGTAGAAATTTGGATTCTGTATGAACTTGCTCCGTCAACTGCATTCCATTCAATTGTTCCTGATATTGGTATGCTTACCGCATTGTCTGCCGGCGAAAGCAAGGTTGGATTTGCAATCACCGTTAAAAATTTCCATGTTTCCGACCATGGTCCGGAATTTGAATTAGCGGTTGCACGGACCCTCCAATAATACTCCTTGTTGTTAACTAAACTTTGAAGGGTAACTTGAGATGTAGCAGAAGTTTTGGTAACAGGAGCAGTAAATGCGGCATCTGTTGAATATTGAATTTCATAGCCTGTTGAACCAACAACTGTTTGCCATGCAATTGTTGCAGTAACAGGTTGCATCTTTGCATTATTAACAGGAGAAGAGAGTGTAGGGGCAGTCAGAGGATTCTGCACTGCAACTGTTGAAAATTGCCAAGCAGAACTCCATGCACTAACTCCGACAGTATTAACAGATTGCACATGCCACCAATACACTTGGGCATTTGCCAGATTGGAAGAAACTTGCGAGGTACTTGTAAGCCCTGTAAGGTCAACTATAGGGGAAGCAAAGTCGGCTGATGAAGAAACTTGTAGATTATAGGTAACTGCCCCTGTAGCAGTACTCCACTGCAACAGCGGGTTTATTACAACATTTTTGGAATTATCCAACGGTAACGATAGCGTTGGAGATTGTGGTATTTGAACAGTACCCACTGTTTCAAATGACCACGATTGTGAATATGTACCGTCACCGTTTTCGTTTGAAGCTGCAACATGCCAGTAGTAAGCTGTACCACTAGATAGATTTGAAAAATCAACATGGTTAACGGTTAAAGAAGGGAAGTCCTGAGCAATCACAGAAAAGTCTGGTTTAGTAGAAAGTTGAGCATGATAGCCTGTTGCAGTAGGCACAGTATTCCATTCGAGTTGACCATCTTTAGCAAAACCTTTAACAGCATTTGCAGGAACAACATGTGCAGGGGCAGCAGGTATATTCTGACTTTTCCAAAATTGCAAGAGTGTACGGAGTGCTTCCGGTTTATTCTGTGGAATTGCACTTAAATGGGTGGTTGCATCATCATTTGTTCCGTGGCATGATGCACAAACCCTAATTTCTCCGGCAGGGAAGGTTAGCCAGTATCGTTCACGAACCACAGCATTTCCGGCAGGGTCGGCAATAGCCCATGTAACTGCCCTGTGAGCAGGAATAATACTTGCCATCGAGCCGTCTGCACCAAGCTTAGTACTGCCTTGTGGTGCACCTGCATCGGGTGGGTTTACCACACTTGGTTCATGCATCCGCTGTGCAAGAACACGACGCCCGGCTTCAGGAGTAGCGGAAGCGGTTGTTTTTCCAGTTCCACGGATTTGATCACCTTGATACATGCTAAAATGCGCAATATCATACACTTTTCCCGTAGAATTGGGAGTTTGCTTTGTTGTACCTGCAATTCTTAAAAAAAAAGGCTGTTGATGGTCGGTGTTATCTCGGTGTGTTACATCACGGCTTATTATAAGCGCAAGATTGTTTTTTTTAAGATAGTTTCTAAATTTAGTCTCATCTACATTCTCTTCGGTAAATACACTTTTTTCAATGGAAGGAATTGTGCTTAAACGGCGGTTGGGTTTGGTTCTGGCAACCACTTCCTGTGGGTACATTTCCCATAGAGCCCCGTTATAATTAACTTGTCCGGTCGGTGTCCACCAACTGACACTTTTGGTAATACCACTTGTTAGCATTAGATCAGGTACATAATAGTTCCCGCTTTTTTTCAATGTTTTTATTCTGAAATCATACTTTGAAATTGGGTTGCTTTGTGAACCCACATTTTGATCCGTATAAGTATAAGCTGAATGTGAGCTAAGTAATTTATTATCGGTTGTGCTGATAGGATTACGGTACAACCCCGAATGTGCAGCAGGTGGATTATTAGGAGGACGGGTAATATTTGCAGTTGAACGGTCGGTAAGGTATGTAACTGTCATCTGATTGGGATCGAGATTTGGTTGTGCCATTAAGGTACATATCTGCCCGGCAGCGTGTGCTCCGTTTTGTTCACAATCAACAAAGAAATATTTACCCGGTATATTCGGGTCTTCTCTCACCTGCATCAAGTTCTGTATTATGTTTTGATTGGCTCTTCCGGATGTTGCATACTGCATATTGACAACATTCGGGTCGTCATTAATATTTCTTCCGATTGCAAACCGCAACTCGTGACGTCCTATATGGTTAATGCTTTCCAGCTGCGAGCCGTCTTCATTCATTTGCCAGGGAAGGAAGATATTAAACTCCATGCCGACCATATTTGTACCGTTCAGCAAATCGGGACGCTGCCCCTGTGGCTCAGGAAATATTTCAGTTCTGTCGTTGAATAATTGTTGTGCTGATGCTGATTCATCTGAATAATTGAATGTACCGCGGTTTGTTTTACCATTGAAATCACCGTCAGCAATACCATCCCGTTGCAAGTGATCCCATCGTGATGTAAGTACACGACCGTAACTGTCGAGGAACGGGGTAAAATCACCTGAAGGATTGTGATCCATCATAAACAAGTCACCCGATACTGGGTCTAAACTCCACAATCCAGTTACTGTCGCTTCCAATTTATATTCGTCTAGCTGGGGATAAAGATGTGCTGCTCCGTTTCGGGGTCTGTCGGAGGTAAATATTATTCTTTCGTCTGTACCGTAAATCGGACTCACATTATTGAAATTTGCAGGTTGATTCGGCACTTTAGTAATAACAGGAGTCTGTCCGGCAAGGATTCGGGTGATTTCATAAATCTGCCAGTAATATTGCGTGTTATCTGTTTGTGAGGAAGATGAACCAACTACCATACTGAATATTGCCTTTGTACCGCTCCAATGTACTGTAGGCTCGCGGACAGCGATAGAATTAGTTCCTTGAGCACCGGAGTTTCCATATCCTGCCACCTGAGTAAGGTTTTTGAACGAACCGTCGGAATAACGAATCATCAAATCACCGCCCCGAGGTGCTGAAAATGTAGCACCGCTATGATTCGAAAACACGGAAGCTACTGCCAGGGAGTCGGAAACAATAGGAACTTGCGTAACAAAAAGTATTGGATTTTGTGGCAGTTGTGCAAAAACGGATGCTCCGCATCCAAATACTATTGCAAGCAAAATCATTTTGCTGAAAATAGTCCGAATAGTCATGATAGATCCTCTATATTGTTGAAAAATGCTGTAGTCCTATAGCAGATGTTTTTCTACTGCAAAGGCAAGAATCTAAGCAACCGGAAATAGTTACATCTAATTTATATCGGGTAATTATGTTGTAATTCTATAGAAGAATCATCATTAAAAAGTTAAAATATAGTTAAGAATCACTGAAATCAATTAGTAAAATTTGTGTAAATTGCATTGAAAAGTAACGCACAGCGAATATATCCACTTTCTTGTGATGTTAACTTTTATAAGTGTACACTTTAACTTGAAAAATTTTCATTTTTATTGTACCTAAAATAAAAGACTTAAAAAGAATTGTTCATATCTAAACAGGAATTTTCATGGGAAGAGCGTTTGAGCTTAGAAGAGGCAGAAAAGAAAAACGATGGGGGAAAATGTCGAAAGCATTTACCCGATTAGGAAAAGAAATAGCAATTTCAGTTAAAATTGGCGGTGGTGATCCTGCGGGTAATCCTCGTTTGCGTGTAGCTATCCAAAATGCCAAGGGTGTGAATATGCCTAAAGACAGGATAGAAGCGGCAATCAAAAGAGCTTCTTCGCGCGATGAAAAGGATTGTCAAGAAATTGTATATGAGGGGTATGCACCCAACGGCATAGCAATCGTGATGGAATGCGCTACCGATAATCCAACAAGGACAGTTGCAAATATTCGCCACTACTTAACAAAAGTAGGGGGAAGTTTGGCTACAGCAGGCTCGTTGGATTTCCTTTTTGAACGTCAGGGGGTATTTGTAATGAATGCTGAGGGAATCAATCTGGAGGATCTTGAACTGGAATTGATTGATTTTGGAGCCGAGGAAATCGCACAGGATGAGGATGAAATTCTTGTCTATACTTCATTTCAGGATTTTATTGGAATGCAACGAGCACTTGAAGAGCGTGGAATTGCAGTAACAAGTGCAGATGTACAAAGAATACCAACAAATACTGTGGAATTAACCGATGAACAGGCAGATGTTGTGAATGCCCTCATAGAAAAAATAGAAGAGGATGAAGATGTACAAGCTGTATTTCATAATATGAAGTAAAAGGTTGTCCAACGTATGATTATTCGTCCACTAACTGAAAACGATGCAGAACTTTATCAAAAGATAAGGTTGACTTCTCTTTTAGTTAGCCCGGATCCATTCGGTAGTACATACGACGAAGAAGTGAACATTCCCCTTGAAACATATATTGCAAGATTGAAAGAAGATGACAGGCAATTTGTCCTTGGTGCTTTTGAAAATGAATCCATTGTCGGTATGGTTGGATTACATGCTGAAAGAAGGCGAAAGCTATCCCATAAAGCAACTATTTGGGGGATGTTTGTAATGCCCGAATTCAGGGGAAAGGGAATTGCAAAGGCGTTGATGCGCGAAGCAATTTTTAGATCCGGAGCTATTGATGACATTGAACAAATTAATCTTTGTGTGGTGTCGAACAATAAGGAAGCATTGAATCTTTATCAGTATTTAGGGTTTGAAATATACGGACATGAACGCAGGGCATTAAAAACTCCAGATGGAAAGTATTTGGATGAAGATCACATGGTGCTTTTCCTTTGAATAGCTGAGGATACGATAATAGTAATAAAATTTATAATTTGAATTAAGCTGAAAATGAAGAACATTATCCTTTTGTTACTCTTGGTTGCAGCAATTGAAATACCTGTTTCGATGAATGCCCAAAATAAAGATACAATTACAACCAAGTCAGGTTTGAAATATTACTATACCAATCACGGAAATGGTGAGAAAACAAAACAGGGTTGGCTTATGCTTGTTCATTATACAGGTACATTCTTAGACGGTAGTATTTTCGATTCTTCTCGAGACCGTAATGTACCTTTTAGCTTTATATTAGGTAAGGGGCAGGTTATCAAGGGGTGGGACGAAGGAATATCGTTACTTAAAGTTGGTGACCGCGCAACATTTATCATTCCCTACGAGCTTGCTTATGGTGAAAAGGGTAGAAGCAGTATTCCTCCAAAAAGCACATTAGTCTTTGATGTAGAAGTTTTGGACATGAAAGAAAAATCACTTGAGATGGTAATAGGCGATATATTGTTTGCTGATACTGCAAACATAAATATAAAGGGAGCAATAGATAAAATTCAAGAGCTAAAAAAAGACGAGTTCAAAGGCATGCATGTTCGTGAGGCTG
>CALMMI010000651.1 GCA_937868245.1 uncultured Ignavibacteria bacterium
TAGTACTCCATCAACGTTATTCATTTTGAAACTAAATGATGCCGTACCTAAGGTCCTTGGCAAAACTTTAATAGCTTTTAGGTACTTAAGAACTTTATACATCGCACCCCATTTTGCAGCATTTGCAGGGTCGCTCGGATAATCGGGAATCCTGATAGTTCCCGCCACACTTCCGGTATATAACTGTAGCCCTTGTCCGCCGAAGCTAAAATGAATCAACGGTGAGCTTGTGGTTGTTATGAAATAATCGTCTAATCCGAAATGCAGTGCTTTTAGGTTCACTGCACCAAAATCGAAGGAGCGGTTTCCAACATCCAGCACGGCATTTGAGCTTAATTCAATTTGCCATTTCTTGGTTACACTTATCGTTTTAACTGCCATAAAACGTCCGGTTGCTGTAGCTGTAACTTTAGGACCATTGCATTCAAACTTTCCGTTCAGCTCAATTTCACAGAACGGGTCGGATCCTAATATTGACCCAAGGACGGGGAATTTGTCCTTAAATAATTGATCGTCAGAATTAAAGAACCCGCTTAACTCAGCAGAAACGCCTTTCCAAGAGCCTAATTTTGCCCAGCCGGATGTTGCAATCTTCAGGCCGTTCCACGTAAAGGGAACATCAGGGATTATCATTCCCGGTTTAACTTTCCCTTCAATCGAAAGTGCATCGAACCGACCGTTCTGCACGGTTAACGATGCTTTCGCTTTTCCTTCAAACAGCTTTTTCTTGGAATCTGCCGGGTTTGGAGTAGAATACTCAACAGCCGTACTGACGGTAAACGCATCCTTTACTGGGTCGTACGAAAAGGCAGCGTTATCGATACAGAACCCCGGAAGAGCAGCCGTGCTGATATTTGATGCACTTGCTTCGAGTGCTTCGATTTTAAATCCGGCAAGCTCTTCGTAACCGATGATAACACTAACTGTAATCGAAGATTTTTCGGGTTGATTTGAATTTGTCGTGCAGTTATCCTTATACAGGTTTGCCCATTCTGCCGAGCCTTTCAGCTTCACAGCCTTTGCATAGTTCAAATCGGCAAAACTGAGTTCATCTATCGAAAACTCAACGCCGCCGATTTTCTTCTTGAGAATCCCGGGAGTATCCCACTTCAATGCTTTACTGCAATTCATTGCCATTCCAATTCCCTTTTGCAGTTGGAGCTGTGTGGCACTCCCTGCAATATTTACCCCGTCTATATACATGTCGTACGAACCGGTGACCCTTTCCAGCCCAGTGCGTGGGTCGATTGTCATTGTTCCTTCGCATGTAAGAACTTCGTTAATGATAATTTTACCGGAAGCCGAGATGGTTGGAAGCGGGTCGTCGGATTTCCATTCTTTTCCCTCGCCTGCATCAAATGTAAGAATAGGAATATTCGCACAACTATATACCCAGTACCTGCCCGATACATCAAGATTTCTGTCAAGGATATTCGACGAAATTTCTCCGTCGGCTGATTTTTTCTTAGCCGTAAAACTTACTTTATAAATCTTCGAATTTGTATTTTTGGGTATATCCACCGTATAGACATATTCACCCGCACTTGATGTAACGCCTACTTTCACATCTTTTGTTTTTGCAATTTCATCAGTCACATAGATATCTGCTCCGTCAACGTTCTGCCCGAATATATTCTTTGCATACACCTTGTAGTTTACTTTATTCCCAGCGTTAACTTGCACTGTTTTAGTGGGGGCTGCATCCAAAGTTATACCGGGGTCGATAGCTGCTTCAAATTTCCCTGCTGTTACTTGTGTTTCAAACTCAGCTCCGCTTGGGGGATGTGATGTCATTTTAAAGAAGAAAGTACCTTTTAGTAATCCTTTCACATTATCATAATCAGTAACATACGCCTGATGCAGGTCGCTTGTCATTGTTGTTTTTACCCTGGTTGCTTTTCCACTCACTGTATAAATATCTTCTAGATATGCATCCGAAATCTGATATACGGTTGTTGATGAAAGCGTAGTAAAATTTTTGATGGTAATAACCATTGCCTGATATTGGATGTCGGTTCTTCCGGTAGCGAATTGACCTGTAATTGTCAATGTTTTTGATTCGTTGAATGTTGCGTAGCAAGTATCTGCAACCCAATCCTTTGTTGCGCCTGTCCCTTTGTGAGATGTGAATGTCATAAGGGTTTTCTGCGCTTGGGCTGAAATAGCCGAAGTAAGAACACAACAAACCAAAACAAACAGTATTCTGCTGAACTTCATGTAACCTCCAAAATAATAATGAACTAAACGAGTAAGTATTGAAATTTGATTTTTGTTTTATTTCCGGGAACAATTTACAGCAGGGCTCTTTTTTACTTTTTGCACCGGTTATTAGAACTTAGAACAAAATATATACGGATAAATCACCTTCATACAGACCTGTTCTTAACTGCTATAAAAGCGGGTATGAATCATAGCATTTTTACCTATCTACTGCTATAATAAATAATCACTTAGCAATATCAAAATAGTGCAATGCAAAGATAATAAAATTTTAATCAGAATGTATGTGTTTATAACGTTATTTTCTAAACAAGTCTTGAATAGTATTTAGAACTTTACACCATTTAGATTTAAAGTGTTTTTGCCAAGACGTTACAACACTTTTCCGGTTCACAGAGTTCTTTCAATTGCAGTTACATACTCAAAGGAAGAACGTAACCGCTCCGTTTCAAAAGCCAATAAAAAAAGCGACTCGAAAGCCGCTTTACAAATGACATCAACATATATATTTATTCTCATCATTAATACAGATGTTTTCCTTATCTCATAATGTATTCAATAGTGTTTAACCACATGTACATCATCATTCAACGGGTTACCGACACCTCGATTTCATCCGAAATCGGTGATTCCCCTCTATCACTAATTACTTTCACAGCATAGCGATACCTGCCATATCCAAACAGTTTGTTATCCACAAATTCAGAATTTTCGGCAACAACCGCAGCAAGCTGGTTAAGGTTATTTTCATCATACGCACGATACACAACAAACCAATATTTGTCACGTGATTTGAACCCGTATTGCCACTGTACTTTTACTGTATTTGTTACAGAATCGTACACACATTTCAAATTTTCCACCATCGGACACAATCCGGTATCATACGGACGACCAACCACCGACGGCGACGGCATTGAAACAAGATTACTGCTGTCAACTGCCAATAGTTGATATTCGTACATTGTGTTTTGCTCAACGAGCGTATCGGAGTATGCAGTTACCGTAGCCGATAACGTTGCATAATCGGTCCATTTCTTTTCACCTGTAGTTCGACGTTGTAAACGGTGTTCTTTCACATCCTTGCTTGATGAAGGAGCAAATTCAAGATTTACAGCTTTCGGTTCAACGAATATCTTTGATATGAATGGTGTTTCCGGGGGTACAATATCAGGACGCTTTAATTCGATTATATCCGATGGGTCTGAATGAAGATAACGGGTATCCACTGCAACAACTTTGTAATAGACGTTGGGTGTAAGTGTATTTACTAGGATTGTATCGTAAAATACGGTATCTAACAGTACAAGATTGCTTTTTTGCGTAAATTCATGGTCTTTTTGGTTTGCCCATAAAACACGATACCCCAAAAGGTCTTTTTCTTCGCCAAGATTCCAACTGAGAGTTACGACACCGTTTGTATCAATTTCCCCCTTTACTCCGGTAGGAGTTTTTGGAGCTGTGGTATCGCGTATTTCTGCATAGACCATTGAGATTTCACTACCGTTTTTTGCAGTATCAATGGCGATAACTGTATAATATGGTTCATCTTCATTTGCAGAAGTATCTACAAATTGAGTTGCAGTTTTAGGAAGCAGCTCTTTACTGATAGGATAATAACGGGAAGTTGCCGAATCACTTTTCATAACGATAAATCCTGCTAGGTCTTCGGTCGGGTTATCCATTACCCACTCAAGGAGAACTGATTTCTCGTTAATTCCGAACGGCTTTTTAACATTAGGTGAATGAGGCGGTGTTTTGTCTCTACCCATTGCGATAATCTCGGCGGCTTCACTTTCCATCCCGAACATATCAATCCCGCGAACACGATAGGTGTAGGGTATGTAATAACCGGCAGTAGTATCCTCGAACGAGTTTGTATAGCTTTGTTTATCTTGGTGTATGAGTGTAAACACCGGACGTTTATTAAGCCGTATTTCTTTTCCTCCTTTTGCCTGGCGGTAAATGTAGTACCCGCTAAAACGTGAGCCGGGCAGCGCATCCCATTGCAACAGTACTTTAGCTTCCCGTTCATCTGCTCTTAACTTTACCGGTGGATTACTTCGTACAAATTCATCATTTCTACACACGGCAACCGCAGTATCCCTATATATTTTTTCATTATCACTTGGGTAGATTCTATAGATATACGTCGCTCCTCGCTTAGCTGTTTTATCCACAAACCGCAACCCCAATCCATCGGCAGCGAGCGGACTGTTATCGGCAGCAAGCATAGCAAATGTGTATCTGTTACCCTGACTTCCCACTACCTTTCTAAATGCTTCGATTGTATTCGTTTGTGGAACGTTCCATTCACCAAGTAAACATTGCGCTGCAACGAGCATCATCGGGTCATCGTCAGGTTTAGTATTGATTACATACGGTTTCCAAGTTGTAGAATCCCATGCACGAATCGGAGTTGTAGTAAGACGTTCTATTTTACCAAGTTTCTTTTTGGTAGTGTCCATTTCAATACGGTCTATCACTACCCCTGTGTTGCTGAGGGCAAGCCACATTCCAACGGTATTCGGAGCCCAGCGGAGAATGATGGAATCCCCTGTTACCCGGGTTGCCATTGTGAGTTTGTTAGTGATAGTTTTTACGGTATCTACGAGAACATCACCCTCGTTTACATTCTTCGGCTTTTGTGCATATACCGAAGTAACCATCAATAGTAAAAGTATTTTGACAATTATTTTCATGATTAAACTGATTTATTTCCAATAATCTACATGCCGAATAAAGTTTTTCAGGAGACCTTTGAGGGTTTTCGAAAACCTTCTATGTCTTATTGTTAAAGTATTTAAACTTTTTACCTTGGTGCTACACCCACTGTCCCAAAGTCAAACTGACGGTTGATAATCCCCACTCCGGAATTCTCGCTACTTATGGCACACGAAGTAGGAATAGGAGGCATATATTTAAAATCGAACTGATATGTTCCACCTGCAGGAGGATTATACATACGTCCGGTTATCGCAGACAAACGGCTGCTCTCAGCTGAAGTAAGTTGGTTATTGGGGAACGTATTTCGCAGAATTGTTGTAACTGCTCCCCGCTTCAATTCGTCGAAATCAAGAGGCACAAGCAAACCGTGATTAAACTGAATGGCATAACCGGAAGTTGCATTGGAATTTCCACCCAATAAACCTATCAAATGTGATGTTGATAAAGCTGAAGAAGGAATTGAGCTTAAGATAGAGGAAGATAGAGTGGCAAGCATTCTATTTACAGCAACATTCTGCATACTTACCGAACTTATTTCATTTGCACCCAATGGATTTGCATACGCTGATTCTAAGCTTACACGCCACGGGGTTAGAGCTCCACTCCAATTGTTCTGACGGAAATATGATACACTCACATTCGGAGTAACGAAACCAAACCTGCTTCGAAGCCACGACAGTTCATTATACAAAAGCGGATTGGTAAAACTGGTATGCCAACCTGAACCCAATGTAGCCGCATCTATCATCACAAGCGGCAGTATTGCATACTCCAATGTATTGTATCGTATAGTTTGAAACTCAACCTCTGCTGGATCGAATAATTCACTTCCGGAAACAGGAACATTAATCGTCATAAGTGCTTGAGCTCCCGATTGTGCCGAGCGCACTGTTGCAGGTTCTGATATACCCCTTCCGAGCGATATTGCCGATAGCCTACTTGCAAATGTGTTTTGTGCGCTGGTTCTAAAAAAGAACACATAGAGCAGTTTCTCATTGCTTGCAACAGCTGTCCCCAAGTTTTTCTTATCGGCAATTCTTTGTTTGATTGTGATATTCGACCCCGCTGTTTGATATAACAACCTGTTCGTATAATTAGAGGCAAGCTGCGCAGCTTCGTTAATTCTCAAAGTTCCATTCTGGGACGAAAGTTCGTTAGAGTTTTCAGTTCGGCGAACAATCTGCACGGCATAAATACGGTTGTTTTCAAGCTGTGGAACATCAAATCTCAATACTGTTCCATTTGGGCGAGGGGTTCGCCGTGTAGCATACGGCAACAAACTGATTACTGAATACCGCTCTGCTTCGCCAACAGCTGCGGGTTTTTCTTCATTTGCCCAGGTAACTGCCGTTTCGGTTTTTGTATTCGACGGCAAGCCAATAAATCGTGCCTTATATTCGAACCGTTTACCTGTTGGCGGGGTAACATTGAAAAGATAACCCACATCTTGCAAAACCCGTGCATATCCTCTTGAACATTCACTTTGCAAGTAATACCGTTGCAAATTACGCGGATATGATTCATGTACCCATTGCGGAGGAATATTATCAGGCGGGTCGCCTACGGTAAAGTAACTGATAATCGTTGTATCTACCCTTCGGGCTGTATAAGGTGCGCGCTGACCGTCTTGCAAATCAGGCAGCCAAATTCCGCGAACAGGGTCATATTCTTCGATGCGGGCATTAGCAAGAATGGCATACGTTGCACGTCGGGGAGTTATAAGCAAGCTGTCCATCACTGCTATAGCCATGTATTTATCCTGTGGGTTCATCATCCACCCGCGACTGTTACGCAATGGGTATGAATTATATGTAGTAATATCAGATGGATTGGCTGCATTCAAAATTCTGCTCGATGTACTCAATCGAACATCAAATCTGGGAATGCGCAAACTGAAATACCTGGTTCTCTTCTGGCTTCCATAATCTTCAACCAATTGAAATTGTTCATTAATTGCAAAATTGGTAACACATTGCGGCTGCACATCTACAGGAACTTCCGTTGCCCCGTTCTCAGGCACTACTGCACTCACCAATGAAACATTAGAGAGTATTGAACTTCCGGGCGCGCACGGCTCTCCGATAGTAACTTGGAATTGAAAAGGTCCGCTAATCAAACCTCCCAATATATCTATCTGACCTACCAGCATTGCCTGGAACCATTCTGGATTTGGAAGTCCGCCTTCAAGGGCACACCCTGCACCGATTCTACCTATGTCAATTCGGTGGTTCGAGCCAAAAAGATTAACATTTACTCCAACAGCTGCCTCGAGTGAAGCATAGATTTGCCCTCGTGCATACCAGCCGTTCCAACCGATTGACCTTCCCGTTCCTCCGCACCGTGCATTTGCGCCGTAATTCATTAACGAAATATCGAACCCTAACAGACCGTCCAGATACGCATAAAAAATATCTTGCGATTGCGGATTGCCGAGCCGTAGAGTTGCCATCGCACCGAGTGCAAAACCATCTCCCTTGAGCATTGTAGAATCCAACCTACGCGAGCCATTCTGCCAGGTATTTATAAATGATTGGCTGACTCCAAAGTTGGTCAATCGTGTAATGAATTCCTGAGGTAAGCCTCCAGGTCCTTCTAGGTTCATTCCGCACATAAAATACGCATTGGCATTCAACAGATTTGCTACTGTTAGAGTGATACGCTGATTTGGAACAGGAGTACCTGCCTTGATATACCAAGTGCTTGGATTGAATAGCATGTTTATCTGTCCACTTGAAGAAACCGGAGGTGCGGCAAGCGTAAAATTGAATTGCCCAATAAATTCCGTTCGTGGGAAATTATACCGTAATGCTGCGCTTACGTTCAGTCGGACTGAGTTTGTGGAATTGCGGTCGGTGGGCTTTGTAAAGAAATACCCATTCCCCGCAAGTGCAATTTCTTCCAGTCCGTTTGAAAATGAGAATGATAATTTTAAATCACAATTGAATGCTTCTGGAGATGGATAAGTACCTAACGTTATCTGCCCGAAAAACCCGAATGTAGCACCAGATGCATTATAACTCGGAGTATATACCAAACCGGAGTTACTGCTGCCCGGACGTGCCCCCGGTATAGCTGCATTATTTCGTGCTTCGGTTACACTTGCCGGAGTTTGTGTATTTCGAAGTTGTTGCTGAGCCGTAGTACTTGTATCTGAACGCATATTATACCATGCACCGCCACCGAATCCATAAATCCCGACACCTGGGACTCCGGGAACGGGGATGCCCCTGTTCAACATTGCATTTGCATCCACGTACCAATAGCGGAAATCCTCCGTGCCTCCGGCAGTTATCGGTTTAGACCCAAACTGCACAACACAGTTGACTGTTACCATTTTTACAAAAGTAGCCGATACCGCACCTCTAAATCCTGTTCCATACTGTGCATCATTATTATAGAAACTTACCCTGCCATTAGCTTTTACTGCTCCGGCATCAAAGTTCACTGCAAGTTCATCTAATTGCACTCCATCGAATCCTGCGCTCATCGCTTCGGTTGTTCCGCCTTGCATTGCACCCCAAAGCGATAACGTAGTACTGCCGCTGAGTGCGTTGATTCCACCGCGTG
>CALMMI010000652.1 GCA_937868245.1 uncultured Ignavibacteria bacterium
ATCTCGTATACCAGTTTGTCCACCTTGAATGAAAACTACAGTATCATTTTTAAAAGATAGACCTGCACGCACACCGAAATACCAATTGTCTGCTTCGTGTTGAGCTAAGGCAACAAAGGAATTAAAAGAAAGAAATATTAAAAGCAGTAAAGAATTTCTCATTATGTATCCTTGTTAAAAAAAGGACTTCCACTCTTTCTCTAAAAGAGAAAGTCCTAATTTATGAAAACTTATTTTACTATTACTATATTTTTATTGACATCCAAAAAATTGGCAGGTACATAATTAAATTATATTATTTACTATACTTTACTGAACTACAGCCACCTTCCTTACATCACTATACATACCAGAATTAATCCTGCAAAAATACACCCCTGTCGGCATGTCAAAATCAATAGAATATTCCCCTGCTTCCATATTTCCATCCATTACAATTTCTTTAAATGTACCCGTATAATCATACAATTCTACACGTACATTGCCCGGTAAACCTACGCCGAAATTTACCCCGTTTTCCTTGGTTGTAATGAAGTAATTCTTCCCCGTGCTGCTTACCGTGCGGATTTTGCGTCCGCAGAACATACCCAGTTCCAATGTATTGCCTTTGGAGGTTACAGTTTCGCATGGCTCAATTGAGGCTGAATCAACATTCAGTTTCACAACAAAATTCGTATCGGAGGTGTAAGGTAGAAACGAATAGAAATTCATCATAATAGCGCCATTTTCACCTGTTCCATCCAGTGAAAGTTTTCCGTTCTTCTCATTTGATGTGACTGTGATTCCAGTACTCATTTGAACAATTGAGCCAAACTTTACTATCAAATCATCATAATCAAGATGGACTTTCCATATCGGTACTCCGCTCGGCACGTTCAATACTGTTTGGAACTGCTGACCGGGGATAACGGTAACAACCGAAGGGCTTAGAGTGAATGAGTATTCATTGCGTGGGTTCATTGTGACAATTACCGTATCTTGACTCGTGCATCCGGTGCTGTTTGTTACTGTAAGTATGTACTGCGTTGTTTCATTTGGTGTTGCAATCGGGTTGGATATTGTTGGATTGTCCAATCCTGTTGGAGGTTGCCAAGTGTATATGTTGCCGTCTTGGGGTGATACCCCAAGCTGTGTTGGGTCACCCTTGCAGGGTGATTGGTCGGGTCCGGCATTTGCGATTGGTAGTTGGGCAATATCCACTGTTACGTATGCGGAATCAACGCAAAAGCCACTTGATATTACTACCTTGTACTTGGTCTTGGTGCTTACTGTACACAATGGGGTTGCACTATTCGGGTTATCCAATCCATCAATTGGTGCCCACTTATAAGTAGTTCCACCACTCGCTGATAACTGCACACTTGACCCTGCGCAAACTGCTGTGTCTTTTGAAACAATGGCTTTGATATTCCCTACCGTTATGAGTACCGTATCTTTTGAACTACATCCACTACTGTTAGTTACTGTTAGGATGTACTCTGTTGTTACTGTTGGGCTTGCTATTGGGTTGGATTTTGTCGGGTCGTCCAATCCTATTGGCGGTTGCCAGCTGTATGTATTGCCGACTTCGAGCGGTGCTCCAAGCTGTAATCTTTCACCCCTACAGGATGATAAGTCAATTCCTGCATTCGCTGTTGGAAATGGGTTTACTGTTACGGTTACCGAAGCGAAATCTTCGCATTTGCTACCGCTTGATACACGTACTTTGTAGGTGGTGGTTTCGCTTGGGGTTGCTATCGGGTTTGGGATATTTGGATTATCCAAACCAGTGGTTGGTGTCCATTCATAGTCGCTTCCGCCGCTTGCTATAAGCTGGACGCTTGAGCCGAGGCACATTGTTGTATCGCTTGATACTTTGGCGGTTATGCTTCCTGCGGTTACGAGAATTGTATCGTATGCTATGCAGCCGTTTTTACTTGCTACAGTTAGGATATATTGGGTTGTGCCGTTACTCGTTGGAGTAACAGTTGGGTTTGCTTTTGAAACGTCATCTAAATTTATGGAAGGTCGCCACGTATAAGTATTGCTTGTATCTGGTGGTGCTCCCAGCTCTGTTGATACGCCAAGGCATACTGTTTTATCAATACCTGCATCAGCACCGGTAAAAGGTTTTACAGTTACCGTTACGAATGCAGAATCTACGCAATTAGCATTGGATACCAATACTCTGTATTTGGTGGTAACTGACGGTGATGCAATCGGTGTTGCACTGAGTGGATTATCCAACCCTATTGAGGGGTACCATAAATATGTATCTCCTCCACTCGCTGAAAGCTGTACAGAAGAGCCCCCACATATCACAGTATCCTTTGATGCAGCTATTTTAAATACAACAACATCCACGTATGCCGAATCCTTGCAATCTCCGCGTGTAATTACCACTTTATAGCGGGTACTTACTTTTGGCGAAGCAACAGGGGTAGCTTTTTTTGGATTGTCCAGACTATCAATAGGTGACCACTCGTAACTGTCACCACCTGAAGCTGATAACTTAACACTCTTACGGGAACAAAGTGGAGTAATAGGAGCAATTTCAGCTTTTACAGAATTTACTTTAACAGTATATATTTCATAATTATCACATCCGCCACCGTTAGTTTTTTTAAGTTGGTATTCGGTCGTTTGGGTTGGTGATGCAATCGGGTTCGAAATGTTCGGATCATCCAATCCCTCAGTCGGCGTCCAGGAATACGTATATTCTCGATCGGGCAATCTACCCAATTGCACACTCCCGTTAGGACAAACTACAATCGTATCGCTACTCCTGTAAGTCTGGTTAAAGTTATAATCCATGAAATTTGGCAAGCCCGAATCGAAGGTATTGTTTAATGAAAAAGCTTGATTTATGTAATTACAAGCGACTCCTTTTTTATTTGGGGTACCAATTACATCGAAAAAAGTAGTGGGAGTATTTTCATAACCTGAAATAAAAATCGAGCCACCGAATGCTAATTGCATTGCTACATTGGAGGCATAAGGATATAACTTAACAACAGAATTCCGTATTGATTCGGCATCTTGTAAGGAGATATCGTATTGAACCAATTCTTGGTACGTATTTGCACTAAGTTTTCGAGTAGAGTACAGTTTTGAATTATCAGGTGAAAATGCCAAACCGTATGTATAAACATTGGTTCCAATATTATTGTAGATAACAGTACAGTTTTTCACCATGCCTGTACCTGCATTGAAATCAAAAAGACTTAAATATCCCCCGTTTGTTCCTGAAGCAAGAGCGAGTTTGGTTCTGCTGGGTGAAATCTTCATATATCCAAGTGTATAGTCAGATATTTCGCCGCTATACGTAGAAACCACCGGTCTGGTATCAATACCGGATACTGTTATATGAAAGGAATAAAATTCGCTCCTTTGCTTGTGGTGCGTAACTACCCAAAATCCTGTGCCTGCACAATCCATTGTCCCGGTAAGTTTTTCAGATACACCATCAATCAACAGTGTATTTTTATTCATCACCTTACCACCGGGTAATTCTAAACTTACAATCGAATAATATAATGCGGTAATTCCTGTTCCGGGAGTTAAATCAGGTGCAGTAAAAACATAATATTGCAATGGATTTGCCGGGTTTGGAACTATCAAAGCACTTTGCGTGCATGAGACTCCTCCCTTTAATCCAATTCCGTTCACCATAATCCTATGCTGATTATTCCAGACAGTCATTCCGTCGGTATAAAAGAGTAAATCCCCGGTGGTTTTATCGGAAATTACAGCAGTTCCTTCCCGGGTATTCGTTTGCCCTCCTTGGATCTCCTGTCTCCAACCATTTTGGAATGTAATTCCGGCATGATAGCCAAAGAACCAATTATCCGTCTCATGTTGTGAGAAAGCAGGTAGTGAACTCAAACAAAGAAATACTAAAATCAGTAAAGAATTTCTCATAGTGTATCCTTGATAAAAAAGGACTTCCGCTCTTTCTAAAGGAACGTAAGTGCTAATTTATGAAAACTTATTTTATTATTTTACTTTTTTGTTGTACAGTCAAATAATCTTGAGTTTATTTCAAAACAGGGCGCAAGAATTAAATTCGTACAATTCTATTTCCTTATACAAAATCATACATTTATTCGATTATCAATTAAATATTCAACAATTATTTTGCATTCCTCTCAGGTGGTAATAAAATTACCTGTACTAATCTACTGACGCACTACTATTTCCAACAAAATTTACTTTCAATACCCTTCAATCCACGCTCTTTTGGTATTTTTGCATTCTCATTTTCCACAAAAAACGCACAAAAGCCATCTTCCAATTATTTTATGACCGACAGAACAGTATTAGTGATTGCCTATTATTTCCCGCCGATGGGTTTGAGTGGGGTGCTCCGAACAGTAAAATTTGTAAAATATTTGGCTGATTACGGCTGGAAGCCGATTGTACTGACCAATACACCTCATTCGTATTATGCATACGATGAAACTCTCCTCGCCCAACTCGAGAATCGAAATATAGAAATATACCGTACCCCTCCAAAAAAACATTTTTTTGGGTCGAAACGTACCGGATTGAAAAAATCACCGGGATTTTTCCGCAGAAATATTATCCAAAAAATTGCAAACCGCTTCTATAAGCCGGACACTGCAATCAGATGGCATAAAGCTGCACTTACAGAAGTTGAAGAAATACTTCGCAATCATACTATTAATATTGTTCTTACAACAGCCCCTCCGTTTTCCGACTTTTTGATTACCGATGAGATTGCAGATCGGTACGGTTTGCCTTTTATCGTAGATTACCGTGATTCCTGGGCTGATAATCCCGATTCCCCATTCCATTCCTCACGTAATGAAACATTGGAGGCACGTATTCTAGCCCGTGCAGCCAAGGCGGTAGTAACCACCCGGTACGCAAAGGAAATGCTCCTCAGAAGATATAGAATGCTTACACACGAGGATGTAATAATTCTTCCGAACGGCTTTGATACTGAGGATTTTAGCAGGACTTCCCCAACACATAAAAGCAATTCAACCTTTGTAATAACTCATTGCGGGGTATTTCAGGATGAATGTACCCCAAAGTACTTTATGAAGGCGCTTGCTGCATTTCTAAAGAAAAACCCGAATGCAGCATCTCAAATTGAAGCCCGATTTGTTGGTACGATGAAACCCAACCATGCAAAACTCATTAAGAAATACGGTCTTGAAAGTGTTGTAACTTGTACAGGCTATGTACCCCATAGCGAGGCAGTACAAGCGATGAAAGAGTCCGATGCATTATGGTTGATGTCTGTAAGTGCTGAACGTATGCCTGGTAAATTATCAGAATATATCGGTGCGCTCAAACCGATTCTTGTCTGTTCTCCCGAAGGAACAATCAGAAAAACTGCTCTGGAAACAAAGTCTGCAATCGCAACTCCTGTTCGCGATGTGGCTCAAATCGAGAAGGCAATTGCCACATTATTTGAACAATGGCAGAACAATTCTCTTCCAAAACCAAACCCCGGATATGCCTCTCAATATGAAATAAAATTGCTGACAAGTGACCTTTCACGCGAGCTTGCTATCGCCGCAAGAATGTAGTCGGATAGCCCGCCAACAGTTAAGTTTACACTTCGTAAAACTATTTCTTGCCATTTGCCTTTTTTTGATGTAAATTCGCTAGGAAATGACGGCTTCCCGCGTTCGCACGAACAAATCTTTTTTTTCTCTTCCAATTCCTTATTGATTATGGAATTTACTACCGTGCCGGAAATGTTCTTGCAGGCAATTGAACGCTATGCATCACATCAGGATAAATTTGCATATTCCCGTAAGATCAACGAAGTTTACATGGGTGTTACTTTCGCCGAAGTAGCGTCAGCTGTAGAAAGTTTTGCTGTCGGACTTTTGGAACTTGGTATCAAGAAAGGTGATAGAGTTGGAATCGTTTCTGAAAACCGCCTTGAATGGATAATAGCCGACCTTGCAATCACCGGTATCGGCGCAATTGATGTTCCTATTTTTACTACACTTACCGCCAAGCAACAGGAAGAGATTTTTACAAATTGTGAAACAACTGCCATAATCGTTTCAAATGCGTTCCAGCTTGGAAAAGTACTTAAAATTCAAGAGCAGCTCCCCTCTCTCCGGCATATTATCGTCATGAATCCATCCGACAGAGGAACAAATCCACTTGTAAAAACAATGGACGAGGTAATGCTTTTGGCAGAGAAAATCAATTCTCATGAACGGAGCCAACTATTTAGAGAATACGCTGCCAGAGTAGAGCCGGACGATATTCTTACCCTTATCTATACAAGCGGTACAACCGGTATTCCCAAAGGAGTATGCCTAACAAATAAGAATATTTGCGCGAATGTTCAATCCTGTATGCAAGCATATTCAGTAGTAGAAAGCGACGTTTTTTTGTCCTATTTGCCGCTTTGCCATTCCTATGAAAGAATTGGCGGACTCTATTTACCGCTGGCAACAGGATCTACTGTTGCCTTTGCAGAATCAATCGAAAAAGTACCCGAAAATATTCGTGAAGTCCGCCCGACGATAATGACAAGTGTCCCGCGGCTATTCGAGAAAATACAGGCTCGGATAATTGCTCAGGTCGAGAAATCGCCAGCCACTAAACAAAAGATATTTCATTGGGCGGTAAATGTAGGAAAAAAATATATTAATGCAACAATTGAGGGGCATTCACCGTCGCTGTTTTTGGCTTCCCAATACAAAATTGCACACAAGGCGGTATTCTCCAAAATATTCGAACGATTCGGCGGTAGAATCAGAATCTTTGTATCGGGAGGTGCGCCGCTCAATAGAAGTACTGCTGAGTTTTTTTTGATGATA
>CALMMI010000653.1 GCA_937868245.1 uncultured Ignavibacteria bacterium
AATGAAATCGTTAGTACGCCAAGGGGTAAAGGAATTTGTGGTGGTTGCACAGGACTTAACCTATTATGGACTTGACCTGTACGGCAACCGTAGTCTGGCTGATTTATTAAAAGAAATGAGCGATGTCGAGGGAGTGAAATGGATTCGGCTGATGTATGCCTATCCTGCAAAATTTCCGCGTGATATTCTGCCTGTGATTGCTGAACGTGATAATATCTGTAAGTATTTGGATATGCCGCTCCAGCATATTTCTACTAATGTTCTCAAGTCAATGCGACGCGGGATTACCCGCAGGGCAACAGAAGAGCTTATCGGCGTGATTCGCGATTCTGTTCCGAATATTACCCTGCGTTCTACTTTTATTATTGGTTATCCTAACGAAACCGAAGCGGATTTTGACGAGTTATGTGAATTTACAAGCGAGATTAAACTCGACCGTATGGGAGCATTCCTGTACTCTCAAGAAGATGATACGTATTCCTATATTTTGGGTGACCCAATTCCACACGAAGTAAAAGAAGAACGCAAGCAGCGTCTTATGGAGATCCAAAAGGGAATTTCCCTTGAGAAAAACCAGGCAAAAATCGGCACAACAATCAAGGTGCTTATTGAGGAAAATATCAACGGTGAATATCAGGCACGAAGCGAAGCAGATGCACCGGAAGTAGATAATGAGGTATTTGTACGCTCACCGGATGTTGAGCTTCACCCTGGGGATTTTGTGAATGTAGAGATAGAGGATGCGAGTGAGTTTGATTTGTATGCTACGTTTGTTTCGAGGATATAGGATTTTACGATTGATGACATTTATCTGTAATTATATATAATCCATGTTTCATGAAAGCAAAAATTTTTAAATTATTAAACATTTTTTATTGGAGTTTAATAACTATTCTTTGCTTTTGGATACTTTCTGCTGTCATTAGTATATACCTTGATATTGAATTTACCAATGAATCATGGAAATCTTACTATGAGTTGTATGGTTTTAGTGGAATTATAATTATTATTATTTCTTCTACAATCAGATCTTCTAAGAAATCAGATTCTGATATTATGACTGCTTTTAAAATAATACTAGTTACACTTTTACCTATAGGTTTGGGATATCTATGTATGTTAATAGGTTTTGTCACATGTGTGAGTACTTCAACATATAGTACTTACTTTGTGAATAAAGAAAATAACTCAATTAAAATTGTAAGTCGAAGTACTGGTTGCGGAGCACTAGATAGTGGACCGCCTGCTAACGCAATCTTAAAGGTTAGAGAATTAACAAGCTATTTGAGATGGATTCAAGATTTTGTAGATACAAACACAATTGACAAAAGAGAGTGGATAAGGCAATAAAAGATAATTAATCCATTTGAAAAACACTTATGCACATTCCTATCGGCACTAGGAAAACAAGAATTTTATCAGAGTTAATCTATGAAAATTGTACGAATTGCGGTAAATATAATACCGTGACAATGACAATAGATCAAGAATATTTACATGTACTTTGGATACCGGCTCTCCCGCTGCGCAAGTTTTGCAATACTCAATGCTCACATTGCAACAATACCTCTGCCGGTAAAGAAATGCCTTCGAACTATCAGAATTATTTTGAGTCCTTAAAGAGTAATGCAAAAGCACCTTATTGGATATATACAGGTGTAATTCTTATTGCCCTTGGTGCAATCTTGATTACAATAAATGATTCCAAACGACATTCAAATATTGAACAATATATTAACTCTGTTCAAAAAGGTGATTTCTATATAATGAGAGTTAATACAGGTAAGTATTCACTTTATAAAGTTGATGCTGTTGCAGGCGACACAGTTTATATGAAAATAAATACGAATAGTAAGAGCAAAATTTCCGAACTTGAAGGTCTTAAAAAAATGGACGAAGATTCAAACATTATTGATGAATCCATATTAAAGGGCAAACTGCTTGAGTTTAATTCAGAAAATAAAATTGTTGAAGTGAGTAGATAATTTTAATGAATCTCTATATAACTACTTCAACATCGGAACCCTAATCCCAAATTTCCTCGCATTATCCTGAGCGCGTTCATACCCGGCATCAGAGTGGCGGAGTATGCCCATCATCGGGTCGTACATAAGTACACGTCCTAGCCGTGTTTCCGCTTCGGGTGTTCCGTCGGCAACGATAACCATACCGGCGTGGAGCGAAAGCCCCATACCAACGCCTCCTCCATGATGCAACGACACCCACGAAGCACCGCCGATTGCATTTAAAGCAAAGTTGAGATACACCCAGTCTGCGATAGCATCCGAGCCGTCTTTCATCGCTTCCGTTTCACGGTGTGGGGAGGCAACAGAACCGCAATCCAAATGGTCACGTCCGATAACAATAGGTGCAGAAACTTTTCCGTCGCGAACCAAATCATTGAACAATTTTCCTGCTTTTGCGCGTTCTCCATATTTTAGCCAACAGATACGGGCGGGAAGTCCTTGCCAGCCGACATGCTTTTGCGCTTGGGTAATCCATCTGTGTAAATTCACATTATCCGGGAATAACTCCATAATTGCCTGGTCAGTAACATGAATATCATGGGGATCACCCGATAAAGCAACCCAACGAAACGGACCGCTACCATCGCAAAACAGGGGACGTATATATTTTGGAACAAACCCGGCAAAGTCGAACGCATTCGGCACACCGCCAAAATCACGAGCAGCCCCTCGCAAATTATTGCCATAATCAAACACAATTGCACCACGTTCTTGAAATTCAATCATAGCCCGAACATGCACGGCAATTGATTGATACGTTTTTTCAAGGTACAAATCCGGGTTCTCGATTCGTAACGTATCAGCTTCCTCTTTTGATAGATGAGCAGGGTAATATCCGTTTAACGGGTCGTGCGCTGCAGTTTGGTCGGTTACTACATCCGGCAAGATATTTCTGCGGATAAGCTCGGGTAATATCTCAGCGGCATTGCCGACTAATCCTACTGAAATTGGAGTTTTGGATTCACAATGTTCTTTGATTAAAGCAAGTGCTTCGTCCAAATTGCTTGATTTGGTATCACAATACCCATCGTGAATACGTTTATCAATACGCGTTTCATCTATTTCGATACACAGACACGCCCCACCGCAGAAAGTAGCTGCAAGCGGTTGTGCGCCACCCATTCCACCCATTCCTGCTGTGAGTACGAAACGTCCGTTAAGCGTACCGCCGAAGTGCTGCCGTGCACACTCAGCAAATGTTTCGTATGTACCTTGCAAAATTCCTTGAGTGCCGATATAAATCCAACTTCCTGCTGTCATTTGTCCATACATCATAAGACCCAACGCATCCAAGCGGCGGAATTCCTCCCATGTAGCCCATTTGCCTACCAAATTGGAATTGGCGATGATAACTCGTGGAGCATTCTCGTGCGTTGGAACAATACCAACCGGCTTACCCGACTGCACCAGCAATGTATCCGTACCATCCATCGAGCGGAGTGATTCAAGTATAGCATCAAAACATTCCCAATTACGGGCGGCTTTACCAAGACCTCCGTAAACAATCAATTGATCGGGTTTTTCGGCATTATCGGGATCTAAATTGTTTTGAATCATACGGTAAGCGGCTTCTATCTGCCAATTTTTGCAGGTAAGTGTATTTCCTCTGGGGGCTCTGATTGTTCGCATGGATAGTATTCAATTGTGAGTAATGTATTCGCAAAAATACGGATAATTTTCGTTTCTCTATCAGGACTGATTTGTAGTGATTACAATACACTGTTGCAGCAATAAATTTGTATAATTACTAAATATCGGTTTTTACATCACCGGATAATCCGTTTATCATAATTACACGTATATGATGTAAATTCCGGGTGGAAAACTCAGATTATCTAATAATTGAGTAATAAATGAGTAACGGCTGCGTAAATCCCGATGGTATTTTTGTAATAGATAGGGAAAGAAATCAAAAACAAGCAAAACTTTCAATCGGTTTTTCACAAAAAACTTCAATTAGGTTGAAAATTGAGTAATAAATGAGTAATGGACGAGCAATTTCTTACCGTAATTTTGAAATGTGATTGAATACTTGGAT
>CALMMI010000654.1 GCA_937868245.1 uncultured Ignavibacteria bacterium
ATAATGGGGTTGATTGGCAAACTATCGCTAATTCAATACCAGCTTCAAATTATTTTTATAATTGGACGGTTGTTCCAACCCAATTTTCAAGTTCAACGTATAAAGTAAGGATTTCAGATGCTACAAACCCACTTGTAAATGATACTTCCGAAGCTAATTTTTCGATTCTATCCACACCTGTTATAACAACGCATCCAAAAACAGATTCCGTATGTTCGGGAAGTCCGGTTTCGTTCTCTGTAGTAACCGACAATCAACCCTATACATTTCAGTGGAGGAGAAATGGTACTAACATTACCGGTGCAACTACATCCTCCTTTTCAATTACTGCAGCCCAGCAATCAGATGTGGGTTCTTACGATGTTGTTGTAACAGGGTGTGTTCCGCTTATAAGCAGTCCTGCAAGTTTTACATTAATCGCACCTCCTTCTATAACTGCTCAATCAAACGATACTGTGGTTTGCAAGGGTAGTTCTGTTACGCTCTCTTGTAATGTTCTTGGCGCAAATGCTTATCAATGGAAGAGAAACGGGAATGTTGTAGTAGGTGCTACTTCACCTACTCTGGTAATACCATCGGTTTCAGCGGCAGATACAGGAAGTTACGTCTTGTCTGTAAACGGAAGATGTCCGCCACCTCAGATTAGCAACCCAATTTCTCTGCGATTTATAGTTGCTCCTTCAATTACTTTTCAACCTCGTGATACAACTGTTTGCTTTGGTTCAACTGCTAAATTTACAGTTGAAAACTCAGGTAAAGGGACTACATATCAATGGCGTAAAAACGGTAAAAATATAGAAAATGCTGTTGGTAACAATCTAACTATCCCAGCAGTAACATCAGCAGAAATCGGAGGGTATGATGTGGTTGTTACTAATTCTTGTAACTTAACTTCAACAAGTACAGTAGCTCAATTGAAAATGAGAGATGGGGTTGCGATAGTTACCCAACCTAGGGATACTACTGTACAAGCAAATCTGAACGTTACATTCAGTGTATCTGCTACAGGAACTGGAGTTAAATATCAGTGGCAGAAAAACAATAATAACCGTAACGGTGATACACTTGCAACACTATCAATTGCTGGTGTAAAACTATCAGATTCCGGAAATTACAAGTGTATTGTACGTAACGAATGCGGACCAATTGAAAGTGCTGTAGCAAAATTGAAAGTAACAGCTCCTCCTGCTGGTCCGGCACTTGCATTAAGTATGTCAACAGTTGATTTCGGCTGTAATAAAGTAGGTCTTGCAAAAGACACAACCTTAACAAATGTAGTGTTTAATGGTGGCGGTCAGCCGTTAAATGTTTCAAGTGTAGCTGTTACCGGTGGAGCAGATGCAGCCGATTTCTCAATTGTAAGCGGCGGGGGTGCGTTCACACTTGCTCCTAATGAAAAGCATACAATAAAGATTAGATTCACATCTTCAAGTAAAGCTGAAAAAAATGCATTCCTTGAGTTTACAAGTAATAGTTCTACATCTACACCTAAACTTTCTTTGCAAGGAAAGGGATGTGCAGGAGCAATTACATCATTTACCGCTAATATCGGTGCCTCTGATGTTGGTAAATTACATGACACAACTGTAAAGATTTGCAATACAGGTGATTTCAATTTGGTTGTTTCAAATGTTCAAATCAAGGATGTTCCAAGTGATTTCACAACAGTTTTTACCGGAACTACTGTAATCGAACCTAATGATTGCCTTGCAATACCTGTAAAGTTTACTCCAACTGCTGTGGGAAGCAGAACAGCTGAACTGTTAATTAAAACCGATGAAGGTGATTTTACGATTCCGTTGGAAGGAACAGGATTGCTTTCGACAGCTGTAAACGAATCTGAACTTGTTAACGGAGGAGTATCGGTATATCCTAATCCGTCGTTCGGTACAGTGAAGTTTACTGGAGCTGTTGCATCGCCGATGCTGGTGCATGTACGTATTTTTGATGTAAAAGGAAATTCTGTGTATCAAACTACAATTAGTGTAACCACAGTTGGAGAATTCAGCTTTGCATGGGATACATCAACAAACGGAAGTTCCGTTTCAAGTGGAAATTATATGGCGTTATTCACTATCGGTGCTAAAACAGTTAGTGTCCCATTTGTAATTGTACGGTAATATTACTGTGAAGAATTAGAAATCAGCTTTTCAAATAGATTTGCCCTTTCGACATGTTTAATGTTCGGAAGGGCAATTTTTTATTGTAGTTGGACTATTTGTCTTAGTAAAACCGCAACATGAATCTTACAATCTTTTTCCAAAAACAAACATCAGTCTTGTTTTACGATTGCATAATAAAGATATTTTTACTCAATAAAGTGAGGAGAATAGCCGAAATTACAGGTATGGTTAGTTTCAATGCAAACTTTATTTATTAAAAAAGCTCAAAAAAATGCTTCTAACATTACCTGAAGAAGTCCGGCAGCTATTACATTTAGTCCAGCATCATGTATTCATGATTTATCAGGATGAAGACAATGAGTATTATTTTTTGTTTTCGGAAGGTATGATTGCCGAAGAATTTTCCATACCAACCAAAACAGTACGTAACCAAACATTGAAAGCAGTATTTACACATGAAACATATTCAATGTTTTATCCAAATATCGTGAGGGCGTTCAATGGGGAGAGCATACAGTTCGAGGCTCGTTATAATGAAAGATTTATGCTTGTATCATTAGAACCGGTTAAACGTGACCGCACAAATACAGATATTGAAGAGATAATGGGGTCGGCGTTCGACATCACCGCCCAGAAAAAAGCTGAAGAGGAACTAAGAACTGCACTTGAGCAAGAACGACATCTAAATATTCTGAAATCACGCTTTATTTATACGGTATCTCATGAATTTCGTACTCCGCTTACAGGAATTTCGGTTGCCTCCGAATTACTCCAACACTATTATGACCGAATGGATGCAGATAACCGGTTAAAAAATATCCAAAGCATACGAAAAAGAACGGATGAGTTGACAACGTTGATTGAAAGTTTACTTACACAATCCTCAGCTGAATCATTATCCTCGATGTACAAACCTTTCAAAGTTGAGCCAAGTATAGTTTGTGAAGAAATTATAAGTGATTTCCAAGATACGTTCGACCCTCCTACACACGTAATTGAGTATTGTTTTGAACCTCATATTCCCGAAATTCAATGGGACAAGCGTTTGATGAAGCACATTATTCGAAATTTACTCTCGAATGCAATAAAATACTCTAAAGCAGGTACAACAATCAACCTCCAGTTATATAGCTTTGAAAATACTGTAATTTTAGAGGTTAAAGATAATGGTGTGGGGATTTCTGTAGATGATTTGCAGCATATCTTTACGCCCTTTTTTAGATCATACCGAACAGAAACTATAAAGGGAACAGGGCTTGGCTTAAGCATTGTAAAGGAATTTGTTGAAATGCATGGCGGGACGATAACAGTGGAGTCAAAACTTGGGGAGGGTACTGCTTTTAAGTTGTTGTTTCCTTCAATCAAAGTAAATGAAGAAAAACTGATACGGAAAAATGGAGTTCTTCATCATCACCATGAATTATTGCCGGCTTAAAAACAATAGTATTAAACAATCCTACTCAAGAAATCTATGACGATTGACAGGTGAAGGCAGCATACAAGAATCGGTTCTTCCGAACCATTTATAACGGTTGGAAGTAATAATAGTATAAAAGAAGTCTGAAACAAATGGCGGGATAATTTTTCCGGCTATACCAAGTATTTTCCAAAAACTTCCCATGTTGATAAGTATCAGAATAATTGCCTTTGAATATCTGAAAAGTTGATTGTTCTGAATGACGACGATAGAATCGGGAGTTTCATCAGGTGGATGATCTCCAATCAGTTTATGGTACGTTACTCCGCCGAATGGTGCAAATTGAAGTATGTGTTTTCTCTCATACTTCAGAATAAACTGAACACTACCATTGCACAGTAAACAATGTGAATCAAAAAAAACAATAGGTATATTGTCAATTTCCATTGTTTGCAAAAGGGTTCGGATTTTTAAGCCATTCGGTTGCAACACTCACAAGCAGGGCAGTGCCGGAAGCAAGTGCCCCTTCATCGGGTGTGAAGTGTGAATTGTGAAGACCTGGCATTTCATCAACGCCATCAGGTCTTACACCCATAACCCAAAAACAAGCCGGTATTTCCTGTGCATAAAATGCAAAATCTTCACCCCACATCTTCGGTTCAAAATCAGTGACGGTACTTTTTCCAAATACAGATTCTGCAGTTTTTCGAGCAAAATCTACTGCTGTTTGATTATTTACGAGCGGCGGGTATCCAATCAAAGGATTGAAGTCACAGGTTGCACCGTGCATTGCAGCTATCATTTCACTTCTTTTTTTGATTTCAGCCAGGGCAAGGAATCTCCATTCATTGTCAAATGAACGTAATGTCCCTTTAAGTTCCACAGTATCGGGAACAATATTTGTAACCGACCCTGCATGTATAGAGGTAATAGCAAGAACACCGGGAGATAACGGATTACGTTTCTTCGTAATAATTGATTGAAGGTTGGTAATAAGTTCTGCTGCAACAAGTATAGGGTCAATTCCTTGATGAGGTTGTGCCGCATGGCAGCCTTTGCCCCGTATTGTCCAGTAGAGTTCATCAGCAGAAGCCATCATACTGCCTGATACAAAAGAGGATTCACCTACAGGATTACCCGGGAAAACATGCTGACCGAATATTACTTCTGGTTGTGGGTTTGTAAGCACACCTTCCTTGATAAGAATACTTGCTCCTCCCGGTACTTTTTCTTCACCGGGTTGAAAAATCAGTTTCACAACCCCGCCAAGTTCGTTCTCGTACTTTTTTAGGATTTTGGCTGCACCAAGAAGCATCGATGTATGTGCATCGTGACCACAGGCGTGCATTACACCTTTATTTTGCGAGGAATACTCGAGTCCCGTTTCTTCTTCAATCGGTAATGCATCTATATCGGCACGGAGAGCTACACAGCGGTCGCCTTGTCCTATCAGTGCAATAACCCCTGTTGTAGCCATTACGGTAAAAGCAATGCCCATTTCCGAGAGTTTGTTTTGAATATAGACTGACGTATTATACTCATGAAACGAAAGCTCGGGGTTTCGATGTAGGTGACGGCGGTTACTGATGATTTCGGGTGTAAGTGCTTGTGCTTCCTGTAAGAAATTTTGGTTGTTCATAGTACTGGGGGTAACTTACCATTTTTGATCAATTTTTTGGAGGTATTCTTGAGCTTTCATATTGCCGTTCCGTGCAGCTAATTGAAAGTATTTAATCTTATCTTCTATCATTTCGTGCTTCCCGGCAATTACACCCAGACCGTAATATGCATCTGCAAATTTTGGGTTGAGCTTTAAAGTATGATTCCAGTAGGCAACAGCGATTGTGTCTTGTCCTTTGTTTGCAGAAATTAACCCTAAGTTGTAATACATAAGCGGGTCTTTGGGTGCTACTTTTGTGCCTTCGCTAAATGCCTCAATTGCTTTGTCATGTTCATTAATACTCTCGTAGGCAATACCAAGATTATAGTGTGCTTTTGTATAATTTGGTGCTAATCTGATTGCTTCTTTGAAACTTGCAATAGCCTTATCAGTTTCTTTCTTATTTAAGTAAGCGTTACCCAAATGGAGATGATTTTGGGCAAATTTTGGATCTTTAGAAATACCCAACTTGTATTGCTCAATTGCTAAATCGTCTTTTCCTTGGGTTGAATAAATAATACCAAGGTTACTGTATGCTTCTGCATAATCTGGTTTTAGGAAAATAGCTCGTTGATAAGCTTCAATAGCCTTATCATAATTAGTTGCATAAGCATAACTGTTACCAAGATTTCGCCATGCATCAGGAAGGTCGGAATTTATAGCGATTGCATCTTTAAACGCATCTGTTGCTTTTGCAAACTCTCCTATTTTATTAAACACAATACCCAGATTTACATGAGCATTCACAAACTTAGGGTTAAGCTCAATTGCCTTTCTAAACTCACCTATTGCTTTGTAATCTTCATCTGTTGCTGAAAAAGCAATTGCAAGATTATAATGAGTATTGGGATTATCGGGGTTACGCTCAATTGATGCTTGAAAACTTTCTATAGCTTTATCATACTGTCCTTTTGA
>CALMMI010000655.1 GCA_937868245.1 uncultured Ignavibacteria bacterium
CGGAGTGGAAATTACGTATCTAACAGTTGATAACGAAGGATGTGTTCATTTGAGCGATTTAGCATCGGCAATCAATGAAAGAACCATTTTGGTATCGTTGATGCACGGTAATAATGAAATTGGGACGGTGCATGATGTTCAGAAAATAGGTGCGTTATGCCGAGAAAAGGGTGTGTGGTTTCATACGGATTCTACCCAAACAATAGGAAAAATTCCGTTTGATGTACAGACTATGAACGTTGACATGGCTTCCCTTACCGCGCATAAGATATATGGACCTAAGGGTGTGGGTGCACTCTACGTTAGGAACGGATGCAAGGTTATCCCACAGATTGACGGCGGGGGACATGAATCGGGGATGAGAAGCGGAACGCTGAATGTACCGGGAATTGTGGGCTTTGCCAAATCAATCGAAGTGGCAGTAGCTGATATGGAACGGGATATTGCCCATTGTACGGAATTGCGTAACCGTCTGTGGGAATTTCTTAAAACAATTGACGGTATGATGCTGAACGGACCGAATCCCCTTACCCAACCGCACAAACGTCTGCCGAATAATCTAAGTGTAAGTATAAGCGGTGACAATGGTGAACTTATTGCAGGGTCGCTTTTGAATGTGGCGGTATCTTCACGTTCGGCGTGTACATCAGCATCCAATGAACCTTCTCATGTATTGCGCTCCATCGGCAGAACGAATCCTCAGCTTACTACATTACGTTTCGGTATCGGCAGAATGACAACTTCGGAAGAAATAGATTATACTATTGATTGTATCCGTAAGGCGATTGAGTAGAATTTTGGCGTGAGTTAAATTTAAAGCCCGACAATTTTAACAATTGTCGGGCTTTTGTATAAGCTAAGGACTATTCCTTACCATCGGCAACAAACATCAGCGTAAATTTCGACCCTCGATTCACTTTGCTTTCAACCTCAACCCGTCCGCCATGACCTTCTGCAATATGTCTTACGAGTGCAAGTCCCAATCCTGAACCGCCAATCTGTTGTGTTGCTTCATTTTTAAGTCTGATGAACGGCTTGAATATTTCATGGAATGATTCTGTAGGAATCCCTATGCCTTTATCTTCTACAGATACACACACAAATCCCTTTTTTTCAAACGTTGATACTTTTATCGAATGTTCCTGGCGGGAGAACTTGATTGCATTCCCGATAAGGTTTATCAATGCTTCGGCAATCGCATCCGTATCTGCTGTAAAAAGAAGTTCTGTTATTGCAAAATTTGTTTCTATTGTGAATCCCTCTTTCTTTATCTCATAATGCAAAACTGAGATTACATTACGGACAATGGAGCTTAGTTCTGCCGGCTTTTTATAATATTCCTTGATACCTCGTTCAACTTGGGCAAAATCCAACACTGTATCAATCATTCGCGAAAGGCGCGCACTTTCACCTTCGATGGTATTAAGATATTCTTGCGCTTTTGCACCCTCGGTTCTGCTGCGCAGCATTTCGGAAAACATCTGGATGGCAGTGAGCGGTGTTTTTAATTCATGAGAAACACCCGACACGAAATATGATTTCATACGGTTTAATTCTTCTGAACGACCGGATTCTAAAAGGTGCGCCGACATTTGGTGCATCATGGCAATACGTTCCAATCCCTTTACATATTCTTTCCGTGCCGATACGATAATATCGCAATCTTCGGCTGTATATTTTGCACCCGATTTTTTTTGTCCTATACCGATACATCCCATAGGTTCATTGTTTTGGGAAAGCACGGGAAACAGTAAAACCATATTCAAACTCTCGAACAGTTCATCCTCAGCAGGTTCTATATTTGCCTCCGGTTCAATAAACTGATGTACACCTACATCCTTTTTTTCTGAAGCAAGACGGTGGATAATTCCCAATTCCGCTCCAAACTCAGAAAGTTCTTCCAAGCCGTTATGAGCAATTAGTCGTAATTTTTTATCA
>CALMMI010000656.1 GCA_937868245.1 uncultured Ignavibacteria bacterium
TGCCTGAAAGAATATACTGCCCGTCAGGACTGATTGCAACAGATCGCACTTCCCCATTATGTCCAGAAAAAACAATTTTGTCATCTGCCACATCCGACAGTGCTTTGTAAATATCCGGATCTTTTGGAGACCCATTACTTGCTTTATTAAAATTGTATGCCTGGAGTGCAATGAGTCCTGGTAATTCTGTTTTGTCGGACTTATAGACTACAGAAGCCTGAATTGCAAGAGAACGGGCAGTTGAAATAAATCGCAATCTTTGTGCATTTCTTTCTGAAGTTTCTGCTTTCGAGCGTTGTTCCTCTGCGTTTTTTTTCTGAACAAGAGCTTCCTTCCGTTGATTTTCAGCCTCGTCCCTTGCATTAATAGCTGCAATTTTAGCTACATCAGCTTTTTGTTTTTGAGTTTCGGCTTCCTGTTTCTGCTCAACTGCTATTTGAGTTTGCTTAACAGCAATTCCTTGCTGCAACACTGCAAATGCTCTTTCACGTTCGGCAAGGCGTTGCTGCTGCTCCGCAATTTGTTGTTGTTGATCGGAGATATGCTTTTGGGCAATTGCTTCCTTACGCTGTTTTTGAGCTTCAATACTTTGATTTAGCGCAATTTTCTTTTGGTCTATCGCTGCATGTTCACTTTCTTCCGCCTTGAATTTCAAGTTCATTGCAACCATTAAAAGAAGCAATGAAACAACGGAAGCACTTCCCAAAATCACAGCAAAACGTTTGGCTCGTTTTAGTTCTCGTTTCTGCAAGCTTTCTCGGCGTGCAATTTCAAGATTGTACTCTTTATTGCTTTGTTCTAAAAACAGAATGGATCTCTCAAATGCAGGGTCATAACGATTAGCCCATGTAGAGTTTGGCTTAGTATCTGTTTTCCATTTCATAGCCAGTTGAAGCTCTGGATTCACTAATAGCCCTGCCCGTCCATCCTGGTATAACTCAGCGGACTTTGAAAGCCGTAGGTACAATTCTGCTGATTTGGTTTCCTCTTCCACCCAACTTCTAAGACGAATCCATACCCGCATCAAACTCTCATGCGAAATATCAATCATTGTTTCAGGCAGTAAATCTGTAGTAATCGGGGGCATTAAAAACGAGCGTTCCGGTTGCCGAAAACTTTCAATAACATTTACAACCTGTTCTTCCTTTGAATCCGTGATTTTGCATATTTCGGCAAGAGACGTCGGGCGCCTTGTACCTCGGCTATCTTCACCCAGATTCGTCAATAATTTAAATAATTTTTCAGTTATCAGGCGGGAATGCGTATCGGGAAGTTCATTATATACTTCTTCCGCATGGCGCGAAAGAGCTTCTTTCATCGTTCCTATTGCCTCGTAATGAGGAATATCTATCGGTTGGTCATCTAATCTTGAGGATTGCCAAAAATCCCATGTACGCATAAGCGCATGCTGAAGTATCGGAAGTTGATCGGGGTCATTGCCTGTATCTTCAACTAATCTATCGACAAGGCGGTCGCTTATCATGCCACCGCACAATGCAACAGGCGAAATAATTGCAGTTTTTCTCTCTTCAAGAGTCATCCGGGGCACTAAATAATGTCCTTCGTTTAATGCTTCGGTAAGCCCCACAAATTCAGCGCAATCACTCAAAAAATCCGCTCTCATTGTAAGAGTAACAAATATTGGCACTTCCTTCTGTGAAATTGCCTCCAGAAAGAGATTTACAAAAGTATTCGTCTCGGCATATAATTCTTCAGAAACGTAGGTTTCTTGTTTGAACCTGAAAATTTCCTCAAATTGATCAATTACAATCAGCGTATTATTGCCCTTTCCAGATTTACTAAGTAAATCTACAAGAGCTTTTGGATTTTGTTGAAGAGATGTAGAAATCTGATTGAACTTTGCATCAAAATTCTGTCCTGCTGGAGCTAGTTTGAAGGTATCTATGAGTGTATTTGTTAGTCGTGCTAAAGCATTTTCACCCGGACGAAAAATCAATACATTCCATCCTCCGGAAATAGAGTGATGTTTTTGCTTGGAGAGAGCAGGTATTATACCCGCACGGACTAATGAAGATTTACCGCTGCCGGAAGAACCGATAACGGCTAAAAATCTTTTATTTGCAAGCCGGTCAACAGACTCTTTAATCTGAACTTCCCTGCCGAAGAATAAATGGTCTTCTTCCGTAGAAAAACTCCTGAGTCCGGGGAAAGGATTTACCGTAGATATGTGTTTTGCCATAATACCCTACATACCAAATTATAATTCAAATACGATGTATGGAAACCAGCAACGACAATGATATGTACAAGATGTTGTTTACAATAGGTTTGCACATAATTATCTTACTGTAAAGTCTTTAATGCTTCCTCTTTATCAGGAAGTATATTGAATAAAGCCGAGAAGCCCGACATATCAAAAACTTCCTTAATATGTGGTTTCATCGATGAAAGTGCAATGCTTCCACCTGTCTTTTTAAGTTTTTTTGCTGCTAATAAAAACACGCGCAACCCTGCACTGCTTATATAATCAAGTTGACCAAAATCAACAACAAGTTTATTTACACCATTGTCCAATATTCCTAAAATGGCAGCTTCGGCTTCAGAAGATGTATTTGAATCCACTCGTCCTTCGAGCATTAACAATGTAATGTCACCGGTTTTTATTTCTTCAATTTTCATGTATTTTTCCAATCTTATTTATGATATGAGTTTTTAAATTAATCATCGGTAAATATCTTGTATCTAATCGTAAACATCTATAATATATACATTTTAATTAATCAGATACTTAAAATCAAATAGGAACGTAAATTAAACAGAATATTTCTTTTATATTTAATGAAAGAATCTACGTTTCAGATTACGAATTACTCATTAAATTAAAGAAACAACGCATCGTTTGATGGTTTCATAGCGTTCGTGAGTACGAATCTAAAACCTATCAGTTTTAAACATTTTTTTTTCAAACCACACCCCCTCACAAAACTGTCCCCTCTATACTCACGATACAATGTGTTGCAACTGCTTTTTTATTCCAAATTCATTAATCGGGTAAAACCTGTATATGGATGCAATTCCAGTATTTCAAATTCTATTAATC
Organism: uncultured Ignavibacteria bacterium; assembly: GCA_937868245.1. Lineage (GTDB taxonomy): Bacteria > Bacteroidota > Ignavibacteria > Kapaibacteriales > UBA961 > JADJXV01. Next base: position 3,062 of record CALMMI010000656.1, read on the forward strand.
CTTTCATAACCAGCGGTAATTTGTCTAATAGTTGCTTTGCTACAATTTTATTTTCACATTCAAGAATAAGCACAGCATTCTTGTTTTCAGTGAAGTATATTTCACGTAAATCACCTGAAAGTAATAGCTTATACGCTGATTTTGCTTCTTCAATCAGTGTTTGTGATTCATTATTCCAATCAACCGGTTTTAATTCTTTTTCTATTGCTAATATTTTCACTTATTTTCTACTAGATTTCTAGCTTTTACAAATGATAAAATGGATCGAGTTACATCTTCTTCCGTTGTTGCCCATGAACAAACACTTATCCTGATTACCTTTTTATTAAACCAAACTGAGCCACCACACCAACATTCTCTTAATTCTTGCAAATTTTTCAAGGTTGCTTCCGTCTCGGAATCACTATCACAAGCTACTAAAACTTGATTAAATACCACCTGGTTTAGTATTTTGAATCCATGTTCCGAAAGACTTTCTGCGAATTGTTTAGCCCGTTCATGTAAGCCATATACCAATTCATCTATACCTTGTTTGCCAAGATATTTCATTGTTGCCCAAAGTTCTACGGCTCTTGCCCGTCTCGACATTTCAGGAGTGTACAGCATTCCATCCCTATTTTCACCATACACGATATAAGAGCCTGTTGCTTGAAGCGCAGAGACTAATGCTTCTTTGTCCCTGCACAGTACAATTCCACAATCGTATGGAGTATTCAATGTCTTGTGTCCGTCAACAGACCATGAGTCTGCTTTTTCAATTCCAGATGTTAAGTATTTAAGATTTTCCGAACCGGCTGCCCATAAACCAAAAGCACCATCAATGTGAACCCATGTATTTGTCTTTTGTGCTTTGTCGCAGATTTCATTAAAATAATCAAATGAACCGGAGTTTACATTGCCTGCTTGAAGGAGGAGTATAGTGTTTTCATCCAGTACCGGAATATTATTTACAATCATTCTTCCTTCGTTATCGACATCTACCCATTCAATGTTTTCTTTACCAAACCCGAGCAGAGCTACTGCTTTTAAAACGGTCGCGTGTGCGTGCAGTCCGGCAACAATTCGAACTTTAGGAGCATTAAAGAATCCTTTTGAATTAATATCCCAGTTTAATCGTTGATAAATCCTAAATCGTGCAGCTGCAAGTCCGCACAGAATTGACATTGACGTACCGCTTACAAAACCTGCTACGGTTGATTCAGGAAGGTTAAAAAGTTGTTTCAGCCAACTCTCAACCACTGTCTCAAGTTTTGATGTAATCGGAGAAGTTACATACAACGGTGCGTTCTGCTCCCAAAAATCACTCAACCATTTACCTCTCAAGGTCGCCGGTATA
>CALMMI010000657.1 GCA_937868245.1 uncultured Ignavibacteria bacterium
ATCGTTATTATAGTCCCATATACTAACGCGCTTTACATCCAAACCTTCAGCTGCAGCTTCAGTAATAGAATTTAAGGCGTTTTCAAGAGAACCATAATGGCTTAACGGTGTAGTGGATAATTTTGTAAGGATTCTATTGTGCCGCTCTAAAACAATTTGGCGTTTTTGACGAAGCAATTCAGTTTCCTTACTTCCTGTTATGTCTGCATGGGAACCTGTCATTCTATACGGCTGCCCCGATTCATCAAATAAAGCTGCACCTTTAGCCAGAATCCATGCGTAGGTTCCATCCTTACGGCACATCCTGAATTCAACAGCATAAACACTAACTTCCCTATTTAAATACTGTGCCCTGTGGCTGAGAACATGTTCCTTATCTTCATCGTGAATCAACGAATCGAACATACCGAACAAATCGGGAATTTCATCGGGAGTATATCCGAGCATCTCTTTCCATCGTGGAGAATAATAAGCAGTTCCGGTTCTTAAATCCCAGTCCCAAATTCCATCGTTGCTTCCGGCAACTGCTAATTCGAACCTCTCCTTTATCTCAACAATTTCATCCTTTTGCTGTTGTAATTCTTTCTGAGTAGAAAGCAATTCATCAAGATTTTGCTTTAATTCCTCTTCAGATGCAGCAAGTTCGGCATTTTTTGCCTGTATTTCCATTTCGGCTTGCTTACGGTCGGTTATATCAATTGATACACCGAGTACTGCTCCCTTTTCAGTTCCGGGAAAATCAATAGGGACTTTTGTAGTTTGAAATATACCCCTGGTTCCATCTTTTCGTAAAACAGTTTCTTCAGAAATAAACAATGGCTCTTTAGAATCTATTACCTGTCTGTCATTCTTCAAATAATGGTCAATTTCTTCTTGTGATGCGCCGTATTGATAATCTGAAAGCCCTACTACCTCTTCGGGTGTTTTTCCGAACAATTCAGCTACGGATTTATTAACAAACAGAAACTTTCCGTCGTAGTCTTTACAATAGATGTATCCTGTTACATTGTCGAGTATCGACTGCAATTGAATACTCAACTTTTTGATTTGAAGTTCAGCTTCGATATTAGCAGTTACATCCCGTTCGATTGCAATAAAGTTCGTACAAACATTCTGCTCATTAAAAACGGGGGTTATAGTCAGGTTAAGCCAGTATTTATCTCTATTTTTTGTATAATTAAGAATAGTTTCATTGATATTCACCTGCTGTTTAATAGCTTTACTGATTCTAGAGTTAGCTATGGCATCAGTTTCAGGTCCTTGTAATAATCTTCCGGGTATTTTGCCAAGTACCTCTTCAAATACATATCCTGTCAACTTTTCAAAAGCATCGTTAACCCATGTTATTTTCCCTGCGGCATCTGTAATAATTATTGCATCGGTTGCTTTAGATGATATGAGAGCCAGTTCTCGATTTTTATCTTCGGCTTCCTTACGTAGTCGTATCTGTTTTTCAAGATATTCGGCTATAACCAACAAATTATTTGTGTCAAAATCCTGGCTTACCGTATTCTTACTGTCTAACGATGAAATAACACTCAACAGCGTATTGATACTCTGATCACGGACCTTTTTTTCGTTCAGCAGTTTTTGTGTTATTTCATAATATTCGTTATCGGCAATATCGAAGGCATGTTGCTGTAATTGCTTGTCGTTATCATAGTTTTGATACGACTCGCTGACTGCACGAATAAAATTCAGCAATGCATTGTTATCCTGCAAATCTATATTTGCAAGGAACTTCTTTATTTGCCGTTTGGTAAGATTATGATATTCCATCACTTACAGTTCACTTATAGTAGTGATTGTCATCGTTTGATTGTGTAATTCACATTTCATAAAGGTTGAAAACGGAGCAATTTCACCGTAAGAATAAAAACCCGTGATGAGTGCTTTATCACCAAGAACTTCACGTGCTGCATCTAATTCTTCGTCAATACGGTTACCAAATATCAATTTTCTACCAACGCAGCTGATAAGAATTGCAAGTTTATCCCCTTCCGTTGGTTCATCAATAGCAGAAAATGTGGCAGCATCCGAGGCAGCAGCAGCCAGATTGTCGAGATTTGCTTTCATTAACCGAACTTTTGACCCTTCGGGTATATTCCCGGCAAACGTCATTGAATTATTTACGATATCAACACTTAAAATTGTACGTACAACTTCTGTTCCGTCTGCTTCTTGTATTGCAATGGGAAAAAGCAATGCCGAACCGGGCAATTTATCTGCATATTCACCTAGATACTTTTTATACAAATCCAGAGCATTTTCCCCGTCAATTTCAAAAAGGATATTTTTGGTGGACTTTGTAATCGTACGCATAGGTCCAAATTTATCCCATCCCCCTTTTGAGCCGGCTCCTACTCTCAGTTTTTCTCCATAGAAACCAACAGCCACAATATTCCCTTCGTCTATATCATCGTTAAGCCCCACAACTGTGCTTTGAAAATTTGCACCGTCTCCGGCTAAACCACCCACAACAGGAATTGTACTTACGCTGTCGTTCAAACCATTCACCAAGTCGCCTCCGTTTACCAACTGACCATCGGAAAGTACAAACAAAAGCCGTAACCCATCCTTGTTAAATTTTTCCACCAATGATTTCCCTGCCTGATAACTGTCTGCATGTTCCTTTACATTAACTTTATGAGTAATTATCCCTGAATGCTCAAAAGTAATTCCTGTAGCTACTATTGTATCATCAGCAACTGCATCATTATTAATTTCACCGGATGTAGAAGCCACCACAATGGCTGATTTAGGATATGTTTTAAGAATATAATCATATCCATTCGATTGCTTCAGCTGTTCCTTGTTTCCAAAACAAAGTATCAGATCAGGATTTTTAGAATCGCTATCCGAGCCCGAGCTCCACTGTGAATTGTCACGCGTAATTTGAAATATTTTCATAATGCTGTAATTAGTAAATGAATTCTTACATGAATCTTATTTTTAATTAAATTTGCGGAACAGGAGTTTTAATCTTGCTCAATGGCTGCAATAGGTAATGTAATCGAAATTACCGTACGTTCATTCGGAATACTTTCGATTTTAAATGCTCCATCGTAAATGCTTATAATTCTTTGTACGATAGCAAGCCCCATCCCCGATCCTTTTTGTTCCTGAACCAACCTGTCAAATTGCATATAAGCACCAAAATTTGCAATCTGCTCATCCGTAATGCCTCTGCCCCCATTTGATATTTGAAGAGTGTATTGATTACCCGAAACAGATGATTCAATTTTCAATGGTGTTTCAGGAGGTGAGAATTTTATAGCATTATCGGCTATTTCCACAATAATCTTACTAAAATGTTCAGGTACAATTGCAAGAGGTATGTCGTCTATCTCACAAATAACGTCACTAGTTCTATATACTGTTGAGGCTTTCGTGAATATAACCGAGGAAATAATATCTAGAATATTGGGGGTAATCTCCTTACGAAGCAGATGAGTTTTGCTTGTATCCGTCAGGATAATTTCCAATTGTACATAAAAAAGGTAATTTTCGATTAATCGGTGCAGCTGTTCGGCAGAAGAATGGATATAATCAGCCATTTCGCACAAATCAGCAGGTTCAATAGTTTCAAAATCGGATTTGATTAATTTTGAAAACCCAAGAATTGCTATTAACGGTGTTCGAAGTTCATGTGGTAAGGCGATACTGATATTTGCCCGAAGTTCTTGTAACTTGTTGTTGAGCGTTTTTTTGATAGCCTCGTGCCGTTCGAGCCTTGAGGCAACAGCACTTAGCAATTCGTTTATTGTAAATGGTTTTGTAAGATAATCATCAGCTCCAAGGCGCATTCCTTTACGCATATCAACTTTTTCTGCACTTGCGGTTAAAAAGATAAACGGCATATCAACAGTTTTGGGGTTCTCCCGCAGGGCAGCAAGAACGCCATATCCGTCAAGTTCGGGCATATTCTTATCGCTGATAACCAAGTCGGGAAATTCTGTTTGAGCTACTCTAAGCCCTATACGCCCGTTTTCTGCTTCCAGAACCGAATATCCCTCCAGCTCCAGAAGTTCTGCTATATTCGAGCGTACCGGCTCTTCGTCTTCAATAATCAATATTCTTTTCATAAAAAGTAATCGTAGATAAAAATCCCGGAATCGAAATCGGCAAACCGATTAATGTGCTAAAGCAGGCTTGTTTACAATTGGGATAGTAACTGTAAATGTTGTCCCTTTCCCGATTTCGCTCCGAACTGTAATTGTCCCGTTGTGGATATCAACGGATCTTTTAACTATTGATAATCCTAATCCTGTTCCCTGTACATTCCCAACATTTGTTGCCCTGTGAAAAGCTTCAAACAAATGCTCCAAATCCACAGGGGGAATCCCTATACCATGATCCTGAACAGTAAAAACTATAAATGTAGCGTTGGATTGCACTTTGAAATCAACATTAAAATCCAAAGGAGAATATTTGTGGGCATTGGATAACAAATTGAGTAAAATGTGCCGTAGCAATTTCTCATCAAGCATCACTTTATCTACATTTCCTTCCATTTCAAACATAACCCGGTTTGCACCATATCCGCTAACAGAGATTTCTTCTATAATTTCAGTACAAAAGGTACGTATATCTATTGGTTTCGGAGATAAAACCACTTTATTGGTATCTGTGCGCCCGATAAATAAAACATCGTCCAAAAGAGAAATCATTCTATCCACTGCAGTCTCTATTTTTGGTAAGTGTTTTTGACGTTTTTCCTCTGTTAGTGTATTCCAGTACCGTTCTAAAAGTTGGGTAGATGATAATATCGTACTAAGCGGGGTTCTGAATTCATGCGAAATCATAGAAACGAAACGTGATTTAAGCTCATTTAGTTCTTGCTGTTGCAAAAGAGCATCTGCAATTTCCTTTTCGGCTTTTTTCCGTTCTGTAATCTCGAAGCCGTAACTAATCACTATCGTAACATTGTTTTCAGCATCCAAAACAGGATACATATACCGGATATAATACTCTTTGTTACCACCTGAACTATCTACTTCTTCCTCCCATGATTTTAATTCTTTAGATTGCAGGACTGAATTAAAGAG
>CALMMI010000658.1 GCA_937868245.1 uncultured Ignavibacteria bacterium
GAAAAAGAAGGAATTTCAACCGAAGGGTTATGTATGAACGACGGCTCGGGTTTATGCCGCCGTAATTTGTTTTCGGCTAATACCGAAGTAGGTTTGCTTGCCAAGGCTGCCGAACTACCGTTCTACTTGGAATTTCAAACATCATTTGCCCTTGCAGGAGTTGACGGGACTCTCAGACGGCGTATGAATGGAACACCTGCCGAACGCAACCTTCATGCAAAAACCGGTACGCTGCGGAACGCAAGTGCACTTGCCGGATACGTAAATACACGCGATAACGAACGCCTTACCTTTGCATTCATCTTCAATGGCGGAAGTGTTGGGATTTACAAACAAACTGAAAACGAACTTGGAGCTTGTTTGGCTGATTTCAGCTTAACAAATGCACTAAAGGAAGTTACAGCATCATCCAAAACGTCTGCTAAATAAATACTATGCGAATATTAGGAATAGACCCGGGAAGTATTGTATGCGGTTATGGAGTAGTGGAGGTTATCAATAAGAAAATCACCCTTATTGAATATGGAGTTGTGGAAGCAAAGAAACAACATGCAGAACTCCCGAGAAGACTGGAAGCGATTTTCAATAGGATTGGCAGTGTAATCGATCGCGCATTACCGGATGAAGCATCCATTGAATCAGTTTTTTTCGCTAAGAATGCACAATCGTTAGCTAAACTGTCTCATGCACGGGCAGCAGGTATGCTTGCAGCTACTCTTAAGCAACTTCCGGTAAACGAATATTCTGCCAAAGAAGTTAAACGGGCAGTAACTGGAAATGGAAATGCGAGTAAGGAGCAAGTTCAATTCATGGTAAAGACAATGCTTAATATCGAGGAAACGCCTGATTTCTTTGATGCAACCGATGCCCTTGCAGTTGCAATCTGTCATGCGTTAAAAGCGAATTCACCACGTTCACGGGCAAAATCATGGAAGCAATTTATTGAGCAAAATCCTGAAAAAATTGCAAAGAAATAAACCAACGAATTTTCCTGCCGACTCATGGATCTACTTTTTAACCAGTCTATCGAATTCCTAAAACTGCGGTTGCTTCTACCCCTACCGGGTGTTGAGGCACAAGCCAGAATGATGCCCGAAACCACCGGTTTGAAATATCACCCTTTAAAAGAACCACCGGAACACGCACGGAGAAGTGCAATTCTTTGCCTACTTACACCCTCGGAATTACAACAGCCTGAAATTCTTTTTACCTTGCGGAGTAATAACCTTTCCTCTCACAAAGGACAAATCAGTTTCCCCGGTGGCAGATGCGAACCGGATGAACCACCCTATGAAACTGCACTACGGGAGACTCTTGAAGAGGTTGGAATTCCGCCGGAAACAATTACGATAATCGGGTCATTAACGAAACTATACGTTCCCCCATCAAATTCCTTGATTTATCCGATTATAGGATACTGCACCGAACGTCCGTCTAACCTCCAGATACAACCCGAGGAAGTTCAGGAAGTGTTTTTTACAGGAGTAACAGAGTTACTCGATAAAAATAACGTTAAAACAACTCAATTGGAACGAAGCGGGATATTGATTGATACACCATATTTTGATATTCACCCTACCACAAAACTATGGGGTGCAACCGCCATGATTCTTGGTGAGGTGTGTAGTCTGTTTCAGGAATTTTATGGGTGATGTTGGAAGCCTCTTGGGACGATGCCCCAAGCTTTGGTGTGTAAGCCCGTTGGGCTTGTCGCATTTCTTGTAACAAATAATTTTATTGTAGCTATCTATTCTAACATCCAGGCTGAAGGCCTGAAAGACCATAGCTTGGGGCAACGCCCCAAGGCGAATAGCCCAAGAATTTTTAAAATATATTCCTACCCCTCCAACACTGCCATAAACTCACTTTCATTTAAAATAGTAACGCCAAGTTCTTGAGCCTTATCGAATTTACTTCCGGGATTTGCTCCTACAACCACATAACTCGTTTTTTTACTGACCGACCCCGAAACCTTCCCACCACGCTGTTCAATTGCATCCCCGGCACTCTTTCGTGACATTGTTTCAAGTTCACCCGTAATCACAAATGTTTTTCCCTCTAATGCCTTACTGATACCTGCCCTTTCAGATTCACTAAGTTCAAATTGCAATCCGGCATCTCGCAAACGCTGTACGATTGCCATTTCACTTTCATCATGGAAAAAATCAACAACGGATGCAGCTATTCTTCCGCCTATTTCGGGAACATTTGTTAGGTCTTCAATAGTTGCTTCAACTAAAGCATCAACTCTCAAAAATGCTTTTGCTAAAATCTTAGCTCCCCCCTCGCCTACAAAACGAATCCCAATCGAAAACAATACACGAGAAAAAGGTTTCTGCTTACTAAGTTCAATTGCCGACAGGAGATTATCTACGCTTTTAACTCCCCAGCGGTCTAATTGAAGCAAGGCCTCTCTGTGTTGGTGTAAATCGTAAATATCAGTAATTGTTCTTAGCAAACCAAGTTCAACCAACTGCTCTACAACCTTTTCTCCCAATCCTTCAATATCCATTGCATCGCGTGAAGCAAAATGTGAGATTTTCCTGCGGATTTGCCACGGACATTCGGCATGATTGCAGTAATAGTTTGCTTCTCCTTCCGGTCTGTGTAACTCACTTTGGTGAGGACATGGGCATGTAGTTGGGAAAACGAATGGAATTGAATGCTCAGGTCGCATTTCCGGTACATATCCCGAAACCTTAGGAATAACATCCCCTCCCTTTTCAACAATTACCGTATCACCCACCTGTACATCCAGATTTGCAATATAATCGCTGTTGTGAAGCGTAGCACGGCTTACTGTGGAACCGGCAAGGAAAACAGGGTTTAGTTCAGCCACAGGCGTTACAACACCTGTACGACCAACTTGAAATGATATACTGTTCAAAAGTGTCCGTGCTTTCGCAGATTCATATTTGTAAGCAATTGCCCATTTAGGTGAGCGTGCAATTGAACCGAGTATATCTTGCTGCCGCATTGAATTTACTTTCAGGACGATTCCGTCAATAAAAAAGGGCAAAGACTCCCTTTGTAACTCCCATTTATTGATATATTCAAAAATCTCATCAATTGAAAAGCATTCTTCTACAACAGGGCTTACAGGAAATCCCATTTGCTTAAGAATACTTAGATTTTCTGAATGTGATGATAATTTTACATCTTCAGAATACAAGTAGTAACATACTATCGATAGCGGGCGTTTGGCTACTTCCCGTGAATCAAGCTGTTTAAGAGTCCCTGCTGCAAGGTTACGGGGATTTGCATATAACTTTTCACCACGTTCTTCCCTTTCGGCATTAATTGCAAGGAAGTCATCTTTTAAGATAAAGACTTCGCCACGTACTTCAAAATTTAGCAACTGAACACCATGTACTGTAACGGGGTTAATTTTAAGTGGAATGCTTCTGATTGTTCGGATATTATTAGTTATGTCGTCGCCTGTTACACCATCACCACGTGTTGATCCGATATCGAAGATACCATTCTGATACCGTAAGCTGACTGCAACTCCATCATATTTTAATTCAGTAACAACAGAGTATTTTTCTCCTTCCAGACCTTCTTTCACCCTTCTGTCAAAATCTTGAATTTCTTCACGTGTATAGGTGTTTGCCAGCGATAACATTTGAATCTTATGCTGAACAGTCGGGAATACTTTTAACGGTGCACCCCCAACTCTATGTGTAGGTGAATCTGGGGTGACAAATTCAGGATGCTGTTTTTCAATTGTATGTAACTCCTCAAGTAGCAAATCATATTCCCTGTCAGAGATTACAGGCTCCGCTTCAACATAATAGTGATAATCATGTTTACGTATTTGCTCACGCAATTCTGCTGCTCGCTCTTCAATTGAAATTTTATGAGTTAAAGAATCTTGGGTCATACGTTTGTCTTCGGAAGTTTGAGATGAGAAATTTTGATTAATAACAGCAAAATAACAGGAAAAATCGACAAATAAAAGTTGAATTAAGTAACAATACGAATATACTGAAGAACTCTCTTTTTTTTGTCAATCTTTACGAATTCACTAAGTTGCAGTAGGGTTTTTACATTCTTCAAGTAATGAATTTTCCATGAACACTATTCTTTCCGTAGAAAAGCTCGAAAAAATATATCCAAACGGTACTCATGCTCTAAAAGGTATTTCCTTTTCTGTAGCACAAGGCGAATTTTTAGTTGTCATCGGACTCAGCGGGAGTGGTAAATCAACTCTTCTTCGTTGTATCAATAGATTAATCGAACCCACAAGCGGGACAATAACATTCAAAGGAAATGATGTTACCCACATCAAAAATAAAAATCTACGGGAATATAGAAGAAAAATCGGGATGGTTTTTCAACAGTTTAACCTGATAAAACGCCGCTCGGTTCTGGAGAATGTTCTTGCCGGACATCTGGGGAGTATATCAGTATGGAAATCAATTGCCGGTAAGTTTCCGCAATCAATCAAAAATGATGCACTCAAGAATTTGCAAATAGTTGGTATCGAAGGTAAAGCTGAAAATAGGGCGGATTCTTTAAGCGGTGGACAACAGCAGCGTGTGGCAATTGCACGTTCGCTCATGCAAAAACCGGAGATTCTTCTAGCTGATGAACCGGTTGCAAGTTTAGATCCTGCAACCTCCCATTCGGTTATGCAATATCTTGAGCGAATAAATAAAGAGTTTGGAACTACAGTTATTTGCAATCTACATTTTTTGAGTTTGGTACGCCAATATGCAACAAGGGTAATTGCACTTAAAGCAGGTGAAATTGTTTTCGAGGGGATACCTGCTGATATTGACGAGGAGTGGTTCAAGAGAATTTACGGCGAAGAAGCGGTTGATGTAGATATACGGTAAGTACAGCAAAATACCAATAACAAAAAGGCAATTCTTTAATCAAGAATTGCCTTTTAATCTATGTACTTATTTCCCTATGTAAAATTTACTCTGTTTCAGGTTTTTCCAAGCCTAAGAGAAAATTCACACCAATGGATGCAGAGAATAGACTTGGCGATGTATCTTTCAAACTTGATAACTTGTAGTGTTCAGACTTAATCATTGTTGACATCATATATCCAACATTTGCAAATACATTCAAACGTCCCATGCTTGTCTTAACAACAGGAATCATTGCGCCGACACGTATTTCTAATATCGGCTGGAGATTATCTTTTACATCAGAATAGACAACAGTAGCTGATCCTGAATCATCTAGAACAGGAAAATTGTCAATTGTTGAAACTTCTGTTCCACTTCCATTCTTACGAGTTACGCCCATAGGCAACCCAAGGTTAAAACCGAAGGTTATATAACTTGCTGTAAAACTCGGACCTATTGTTAGATAATTAAATTTATGTTTAATTGTGTTGTCATCAGTTGCGTCTGTGGTAGGTTTTTGAGAATATGTGTAGGATGTTAAACCAATATCAACTAATACACCCATATTTTTTCTTTGTGACAAAGGGATGTATCCGGTAATACCAAAATCGGACAATGGAGTGATAACAAAACCATTTTCTATAGCGGTTTGGTTTTTTGCTACTGAAGGTACTTTCGAGAGATTTGTACTTCCCTTACCTGCAAGAAACACTCCAACTGCTAACGGGTCAATATCTTGGGCAAAACCTTGATACACACAACCAACCACCAAAAGAACAAGAAGAAACATTTTTTTCATTATCAATTCTCCACATTGAAAAATAAATGGAATTAAACTATACTTCAAGTTTAACAAGTTTTTCTCGACGCACCAAGAAAAAAGTATAAAATGAAGATAAAAATTATTTTTGATTTCTTTTTTAGTGTC
>CALMMI010000659.1 GCA_937868245.1 uncultured Ignavibacteria bacterium
CACAGAGTTAATGGTTTACCCGATGAAAAGCCACATGAGAAGAAAGTGTATATCCGTCAAGGTGAGGAATCTGTAACTGCAAGCAGGGAGATGATTAGAATTCTGCAAAGCCGTAATCCCGATGCAAAACCCCTTACATTAAGTATTGGTGATAAAGAGCGGGGTCTCTTTGCTTTTATCGAAAAGAATAAACGCGCTACGGTAAAAGACTTTGCTGCCCTTGTCAATATATCCGAGAGAAGAGCCGCAAGGCTTTTAGTGCGTTTGGTTCGGGCAGGTGTTTTGAATATCCATACTGATAGTATTCATGATTATTACACTCTGGTAGAGAGGATTTAAGGACTATTGACATTGTTTTTCCTTCTAAAAAATAAAAGCTCTTCCGACTACATAGAAAGTCGGAAGAGCTTTTTTAATGAGAAGGCTTACATTTTACCTCACAATTACGAATGGAACTCTTACACTTTGAACACCTATCGATAAAAGTGCATTATAAATTCCGCTTGATTTTCTACTGCCATTGCCAGTTCCATCCCATGTAAAGTTGAATGCACCTGCAGAAGTTACGCTTATTGTTGTTTGATACACCTCATTACCCAAGCCGTCGAATATCCTTGCTTTGATTGGCATTGGTGTAGCAACCTCTCCAGAGAACGTTACGTTCCCTACGGATGGGTTAGGATATACAGAAACTCCGCTCATATATGTTGTTGCTTCATCAACACCTGTAGAAGGTGTTGCAATTGCTTGTAATGAGATTACAAAATCTCCTTCGTCGGTTTTAATCGAAAGTTCTGCTGTTCGGATACCTGTTGCAGTAGGCATACAACTTGCTCCGATTGTTACACACTCGCCCGGTTTAATTACAGTTGGGAACGTAGGTAAATTACCAAGGGTAAAGTCTGATACGTTTGTACCACCGATAGTTATACCGGTTACTACCAGATTGAAATCGCCAGTATTACAGATTTTCACGGTCGTGTCCAGTTTAGAACCTACTTTTACAGTACCCATGCTTTCCGTAAATGTTGTAATTACGCCTGCACATCCCTTTCCTGTTAACACTAGTTTTGGAGAAGCAGTTGTACTATTACTTGCAAATTCAATTGCTGCATTCTTTAAAGCCTTGGAAGATGGTGTAAAGCGCAGGGCAATGGTATGTTTTTCGTTAGGTGCAAGTGTAAAAGCACTGCCTCCGCTTACAATTGTATAGTCAGCCATGTCTGCTCCGGTAACTGTAACCGAAGTAACATTCAAAGGCTGTCCGCCACCGTTAAATACAACATTTGTAAGTGTGGAATCCTTTGTTGACTTTACTTTGTTACATCCAAAATCTACAGTTCCGATACTAAGAGCTAACGCAGCTCCTGCAGGAGGGGCGGTAACTGTCAATTTTGCAATTGAACTTTCAACACTTCCGCACAGATTCGTAACAACACATTTATAATTACCTGAATCTGAAAGTTTTACATTGGAAATTGTAAGAGTATTAACCGTCTCACCAGTAATATTTACATTGTTTTTCATCCATTGATATGTAACATCCGTTCCTGTTGCCCTTACTGTGAATGTTGCAGTCAGGTTAGTTTGCACAGTAGTGTCTCTTGGCTCGGATGTAATCGCAACTGATTCACGGGCAGTAAGGGTTGCTGCCGCACTTGTAACACTCTGATTGCATGAATTTTTAATAATTACTGTATAGCTTCCCAGATTCGACATATTAACCGAAGGGATAACTACGTTGCTGGATTGTGCCCCATCTATGTTTATCCCGTTTTTCTGCCATTGATATGTAAGTCCGCTACCTGTTCCCGTAACTGAAAATTGTACAGCTTCACCCAAACATACTGTTGTATCACGCGGTTGCTTACTAACGGTAGGCGGTGTAGTTATGTGCAAGAATGCAGCACTGGTTGATTGCGGTGGATTACATTTACCACTTACAACCAAAACATAACTTCCTGAATCTGAAGCAGTTGTTGTTGACAGTACAAGTATTGAACTTGTTGCACCGTTAATATTCGTATTGTTATGCTTCCATTGGTACGTAAGATTTGTACCTGTTGCAGTTGCTGAAAGTGTAACTGCATTTCCAGGACATACTGTAGTATCATTTGGGTTCGAGGTTATCACGGGCGATGTGTTTATTACAATAGTTGCCGGACTGCTTGTAAGAGGTGTACATCCGGTAATAACTACATCATAACTTGCAGCATCGGCAGCCGTAGCAGATGTAATAGTATATGAAGTTTCCGTAGCTCCCGAAATTACATTTCCATTTTTACGCCATTGGTATGTATAACCCGTAGGATTATCGGTTGTAACACTAAGCGCGATTGCACTTCCGGTACAAACACTATCTGACTTCGGCTGTATAACTATCGAAGGAGTTGACAGAATCGAGAAATTAGCATTCGACATATCGTTTACTGCTGCATTCGTGGCATCCGAAATCCTTATTTTGTATGTAGAACCTGTTGTCTGTGTTGTAGGAATTGTCCAAGGATAACTTGCAGGTGAGGCAGGTACAGTTGCAATAGTAGTAAAGTTTGTTCCATCGTTTGTTGCTTCGATTTTTACGTTTCCGCTGATAGTGGTTGTCCAAGTAATATTTGCCTGAGAACCTCTACACAAGGTTTCGCCTCCGTTTGGAGTATTTAATGTAACTGATGGCGCAGAAACTGTAATGGTAACCGTATTCATAAAGTTCCAAAAATCACCCGATTCATTTCCGTTATTATTGATTGCATTGCCTGCAGCCCGTAATAGGTAATCTCCAGTTGTTGCCGGGGCTGTCCAAGTAAACGTAAATGGAGCACCTGCTCCTGTAATTGAGGGGTGTGTCGTTGTATGTGTCAGTTCGCCGCCTGATAGTTTTAAAGATGCAACAGGTGCTAGAGTTCCTACATTGCTTCCGCCTGAATTCTTAACCGAAATATCTATACCGGCTTTCGGTTGTGTAGCATGAGCTACCAAAATTGTGAACGTACGGGTCTCATTTGGAGCCATCGTTACCGACGTACCGCTCAATCCTTGAACGCTAACTGTAGTAGCTGTGTTTTGAGCACTGTGGCATCCGTTTCCGCTACATCCGTTTATTGTTCTTGCTGTTATTCCGCCTTCTGAAGCAAGCGCACTTGTAGCACTTGCAATAATCATCAGCATTGCTGTTATAGCTATGCTGATATATACTTTTTGCCTGTTCATTAGGAACCTCATAAATAATATAGAAATGTAAAACTGGTAGTGTATTCCTCTCCCCTGAACAGTTCAAAACTAAGATTTTTATTATTACAAAAAAATGACTTATATCATAGAAAAATAAGAAATTTAGACATATCAAGCGATACTCTTATTCGTACTTAATCCGGATAAATTCCCTTTGTTGTTTTTTTGCTAGAATTGAACAATGTTGGTGTTCTTTATTTGTTGTTGTATTTTGCATACTATGTAGTTCATTCGTAGGTTTGTAATCGATAATCGGAATGTATTTGACCACAATCAATGCCACAAGGTAAAAAAATGTTTAGGATATTTCTATTTCTGATTTTAATTATTTCTTTCAATTGTGAAGGGTTCGCTCAGACTGCTGAAAAGTATTTTAAGGCGGGATACGAGAAACAAGTTCGGGGGGATTATCAGGGGGCTGTTAAGGAGTATGGAAAGGCGATTAAGAGTAAGCCAAAGTATGCAGAAGCATACAGTAAACGCGGTTATGTAAAGAGTTTTCTGAACGATTATAGTGGAGCTATTTTAGATTTCAATAAAGCGTTAGAACTTAATCCTTATTTGTATGATGTTTATGCTAGGAGAGCATTTTCAAAGAATATGCTTAATGATATGGAAGGTGCTATTTCCGATTTAAATCAAGCAATAGAAATTAACCCTCAATATAAAGAGGGATATTTTGCCCGAGGTGGACTTAAATATTTTATTGGGAACTTTCAGGATGCAAACAAAGATTTTGAAAAAGCAGTTCAGATTGACTCAAATTATGCAGATGTATATTATCTTAAGGGTAATGTAGAGGTTCAGTTGGGAGATTACCGAAGTGCAATCGCAAATATTAGCAAAGGCATAGAGCTTAATCCTATCAACGAAGAGGCGGAGGCTTTTAATAACAGAGGGTATGCTAAATTTATGACAGAAAACGATTCAGGTGCCATTACAGATTACAATAAAGCAATTGAACTTAACTCTAATATTCCTTTAATTTATTTAAGAAGAGGTTTGGCAAAAGGTAATATTGGCGATAATACCGGAGCCATTCAAGATTTCTCTAAAGTACTCGAACTTGATCCAAAAGATTCCTGGGCATATAATAATCGAGGATATGATAAATACCTACTCAAAGATTATCACGGGGCGATTGCAGATTTTGATAGTGCTATAAATCTTAACAGTAAAGAATCAAAGATGTATCTTAACAGATCAAATGCAAAAAGTATGCTTGAGGATTATCAAGGCGCTATTGATGATATAAATAAAGCAATGGAACTTAATCCTAATGATGAAAAAAGTTATTTCAACAGAGGTTTAATTAAAAGCGAACTTGGGGATTATATTACAGCAATTCAAGATTTTAACAAAGCAATTGAACTGAACCCAAAATATGCAAAAGCATACAATAGTAGAGGAACAGCAAAGTATTGGCTTACTCAAAAACAGGATGCGTGTGACGACTGGATAAAAGCTAGTCAGTTAGGTTATAATGAAGGAAATGAGAACTTAGAGAAGTATTGCAAATAAAACAACAAGTAAATAGCTTTTGCATTTTGTGATATGGTAACTTTTAACCTACCACTCCCATGATAACTGCAAGGCAGGCGAACCATTCGGAAGCATGGTCAAACCGGTTTTCGGAATCAATGTATTAGCTGATTGTGCTTGCGTTTGTTTCTCCTTAGGCTCATCAAACTGATGTGCTACCAGCATTCCGAAACTATACCCTAATGCCAAACCCAAGGGAAAATCACTCACCCAGTGAATACTGGATGTTGTAAGCCACACACCCACCATCATAACAGCAGGATAACCAATATATTTTATCCATTTT
>CALMMI010000660.1 GCA_937868245.1 uncultured Ignavibacteria bacterium
TTGACCGACACAAGGATGTTCTTCAGTCGAATAAAAAAAAGCCGCATCAGCCTCTCTACGTCGGAAAAGATGCAGTAAAAGAACTCTGCTTCACACACGGTGGGTAGCTCCCGAATATATTTTGCTTCCACTGAATCTCGCTGTTGAACTTCTCTGAAGTTCGGAGATTTCCTTTCTTGCGAAAGGATGAGGCCTGTAATTTATAGCCGGAGACAGCTTCCCTATGAAATTAAATATCAGTTCTTTTATTTGCGTGCGACAACGAAAGGATGATGCGGCTAAGCATCTTTAATTGAAATATGAATTAGACTCCTCTTTTCAAAAGAAAAAAAGCGTCGTGTGATAAACTCTTATGTAATGATGTTGAAGTATAAGTAAAAATTATTTTTCTTTTTTCCAGCATTGTTCGAGAAATGCGGACATTTTATCGAATTCCGAGGAGATGAATTCTGTATCGGCAGCAGATTGGCTTTTCAGATCATAATTGATTTCCGCAAGGTTTAGGGCTGATACCACTGCAAGCGTAGCGGTAGATTGGTCTTGGAGTTTACCTTGTAATTCTTGAAACTGCGAATCCACTTCCGCTGCACAGGAACGAACCTTATGCTCATCCTCTCCGCGTAATGTATATTCTTTTCCACCTATTTTAACTCGTATGCTCTGTATCATTCAAAAGTGTCGATGTTTTTTCGTTGTCAGTATTAATATTGTCGTACTATAAAATTACGGTATTCCAACAATCATACCAACTATTTTCTGTTTAAAAAGAAAAAAACGATAAAATAATGAATATACCCGGGGATTCGGGAAATATCCAAATAATTAGTTAAGGGTTAGAGTTCTAAGATGTTACTTTAGATTTTTGGAGTAATAATCCAAGAAATCACGCTCATCGGGAGTGAGTGAATCGGTGCCGTGTGCAAATATTTTATCCAGAAGTATATTTGCCCGTTCTTCATCGTTGATATGGTCGTATGATACGATATGCCGTGCTGATGGTTGAACAGTACTGTATCCCTGTTGGAAATCAGACTCAACGGGATGATATTCTTCATCAAAGATGGGAATTGTTTGTGTATCCCTGCTTCGGATTGGTTTAGTCCGTGTTGAGGTTTGCATGTACATGAATACAGTCAAAAGACCTGCAAACACACCAAGCCCACTCTGAATTGCAAGCGGGAAATATGGCAGTTTCATCAATAATACTTCAATTGCCGAAACTGTAAGGAAAGCAAACGAGGAAATCAAAATAATTACATCGCCGCGCACATGCAATCCGAAAATGTCAATTGCCCTACGTGGGAACGTCCAGAGAAACAACGTGAGTATATACAGAGAAATTGCTTCCGACCCCGCAAGCGGAGTTCCTGAATCCTGGAAAAGAAGAGTATATCCAACACCCTGAAATACTGTTACGGCAAGTAAAAAGAGCGGCAACCGCCTGCGGAACACCATTTCCAATTCTTCACCGAAGAAATACAACGACATCGCCAGTAATATCATACCGCCGATACTCGGTGAAGCGAGCGGGTATGTAAGAATACGCCAAAATTGAAAATTATGTAATACTAACGAGGGGTATAATTCAAGGTTTGCGCCAATCATCCCTTTACTCACTGAATTGAGTAAATACACTACACCTGCAATAAGCAGAAAACGTTGGGAGAATGAACTGAATGGACGCATAATATTTTTTGCAGTTGAAAAACTTACTTTAATGTTGATAATAACTCTTCAACAGTCAAAGGTGTTACATTTTCATAAAAATCTTCGTTGATTGCAATCATCGGAGCACCGCCGCACGCACCCATGCATTCAACTTCTTCAAGTGAGACTAATCCGTTTTCGGTGCACTCATTGTGCTTTATTCCATATTTTTTTGAAACCAAATCGTAGATATTTTCTCCGCCCCTGAGCATACACGATACGTTTGTGCATACCTGTACGTGGAATTTGCCCATTGGTTTTTTGAAGTACATCGTATAGAATGTTGCAACTCCAAGCACATGAGAATGCGCGAGTTCCATCACTTCACCAACGTATTTCATAACATCGTCCGATAGCCAACCGAACTTTTTTTGTGCCATCCACAGAACCGGCATTATGGCTGCTTTCGGTTCGGGATATTGTGCCTTCAAACGTGATACTTCTGCAAGTTCTTCGGGAGTAAACGTAATATCCATTGATTTGTTCTTTCGATTCGTAGGGATGTAGAGGAATATTACCACAAAAATACGAAACCACTACGAAAAAAACACAACTCTAATGAAAAAACAGTTACTTTTAAAGTAAAGACGGAAATTTTTGAAGTTTGTTTCCAATGTTTTTTACATTTAACATTCAGGAATTTTTCAAAAATTCCTGAATGTTAAATCTTTAATTGGTAATTATGGCTGAATTTATTAGTTTGCGTTAAATAAAATTCACTTTCATTTTTACTAATTATACTCAAGAGGATTATTATGAAGCAAAAAATACCAATGTTATTTTGCATTCTCACTTTGCTTAGCCTTTCAACAGCACTTTCTCAACCTATCCCTAAAACAACCTTTGGTGTCGGAGGTGGAATAATCATGACAGGCAGTGCAGGTTCTAACAGATTATCAGGCGGAAGAAATGGCGTTAGCTTAACCCTAATACAAAATGCAAAATTTTTCTTTGATTCAACCTACATTGGAGGTGGTATTTCACCTGCTGAAGCAGATTTTACTTCAGAGAATAAACCAAGTATTTTTGGTGGGGTCAGTTTTAATACAATGCTTGACACCAACATGCAAATAGGAATTTTTGTTGGTCAATTATTCGGTAAAGCCAAAGGCACTTTTCGTGCAACAATAATTTACTCTGATAGTTTAAGACCCTCGGAAGTATTATCTGGTACACTGGAGTCGGATGTAAAGGGATGGGTTGCGGAACTGAACGTCAAGTATTTTTTCAACGCTAGTTTCCATCCTTTTGTTGGTATTGGCGGAAGGTATTCAACTCAAACTATGACAACTAATGCAATATTTTTAAATAATAAGTCAGTAACATTTGATGAAATCCCTGGGGTTGATGAATTTGGTGGATTTGTAAATGTAGGGGTAAAAATACCACTATTGAGTAGCTTGTTTTTGGATGCTGAAGTTGCAGGTATTTTCCGTAATGGAACTGAATATGAACAGGAAAAAACTACAGAAACTTCAAAAATGTCTTTCGAACCTGCGTTCCGAATCGGCTTGTCTTACGACATAGGTCAGTTTTTTAGTGCTGAAAGGTACGGAGATGAAGATGAAACCCCTGCTAAAAAAGCTCCTAAGAAACCGTAATTAGAATCTCCTAACTTATATCAGCAGTCAATCATAAAAATTTGAAGCCCTTTGAATCTACTTCAAAGGGCTTTCTTATTATCTACGAACAATAACCTATGCTCGCTGTTAACTTGATTTTTTCAACAAATCACGAATCTCGGTAAGTAAAACTTCCTGTGCAGTTGGAGCTGGAACTTCTGCAGGCAGTTCTTCTTTTTTCCGTTTCATCGCGTTGATTCCTTTTATAACTATAAACAGAACAAAAGCAATTATCACAAAATCTATAATTGCATTAAGAAAAACACCATATTTAAGGAGAACCGCAGGTACTTCCCCAACAGCGGGTTTGAGTGTTATTGCCAAGTTCGAGAAGTCTGCCCCCCCGAGCAATAAACCTATTGGTGGCATCAATACATTAGTCACCAATGTAGAGACAATCTTCCCGAAAGCACCGCCAATAATAACCCCGACTGCCAAATCAACCATATTGCCTTTCACAGCAAACTCTTTAAATTCGGACATAACGGACATAGGCATTTCCTTCTCAGATTAATTAGTAATAAATTTCACCCTTTGCATAAGGGCACTCTTATTGAATACTTCAGCAAACTTACTCAAGTTTGGTTATCAAAACAAACGAATTCTCTCCATATCTACTCATTTACTATACACACGCTCTCCGAATATAGCTGTTCCTATCCGAACCATCGTAGCTCCTTCGCTTATTGCCAACGGGAAATCTCCGCTCATTCCCATAGAAAGATGCACTAAAGAAGGATAGTGGATTTGAAGTTCATCTCTCGTTTGCCTAAGCGTTGAAAATTCACCACGCAATTCATCATCAGTTGCGGTAAACGAAGGGATTGTCATAAAGCCACAGAGCTCAATTGATGGTAATTTTACAACATCTTCCACCAGCTTATTCACATCGTTTGGCTCACAACCGGATTTGGATTCCTCGCTGGAAGTATTCACTTGAATCAGTATTTTGATTGTTCTATTATTCTCTACTGCACATTTAGAAATTTCACGTGCTAACTTTAATGAATCAACCGAATGAATCATAGTAATGAACGGTGCAATCAATTTCACTTTGTTTGATTGTAAGTGTCCTATGAAGTGCCATTCGGGGTTAAGACCGATTGCGGACAAAGCACTGTGTTTTTCAATAGCTTCAAGAGCATAGTTCTCCCCGAAGACTGTTATTCCACAGGAAACAGCTTCAATTAAAATCACAGATGGTTGAGTTTTCGAGACAGCAATAATTTTTACATCGGCAGGGTCACGATTTGCTTTTATAGCCGAAGCAACCACTTCCGTATGTATATTTTTCCACCGTCGGGCGAGAGAGTTTGAATTTTTGTTCGTGTCTGGCATTATTAATTGAGATATTGTGCGTCTGATTATTAGGCAAAATTAGAACTTTTTCGGATACAGACCATCCTTAGAGGACTTTAAATATTTTTTGTACTCATAGTAAACATTCTATAACTATAGTAATGTAAATCAAGTCGCAATATGGATTCTTTCAAATAAGCCAGCCGTAATTGGCAAATGATTCTTACATTTGCATTGGAGCGAATGTATATTTATTTACTAAGAAGTTTCCACTCAGTTTAGTTTCCTTATTAATCCATCTAAAAAGATAATATCATTATGGTTCATGAATGCTTTGTTAACAATGCCGGTGTAAATATCTCCTACTATAAAATTAACGAGGAGGTCGGCGGTTTACCGCTTATAATTATCCCCGGGATAACTAATTCTGCCAATGAAGTAATCGCTGCATTCAGCGAAGATCTGCCTATTTATCATATAGTGATTAGTCTAAGAGGTCGTGGTAAGAGCGACTCTCCTGAATCCAATTATTCGCTTGATGATCAGGCAGGAGATATTAATGCAGTAGTCGCTGTTGAGAATTTAGCAGGTTACTTCCTCTTCGGTTATTCAGTAGGTACAGGGATTGCTATACGTGCAGCTGCTCTAAATAAGGATAAAGTAAAGGGATAGTTTTTAGGGGATTGC
>CALMMI010000661.1 GCA_937868245.1 uncultured Ignavibacteria bacterium
TTTAACGCAGTAATGATAAGCTCTATGGGCTTGCCCCATAAACAATCTACTACGATGTTGATAGTGTTGTGTACATGAATATTCTTCAATTGCTTGATAATTTCTTCATCGTCCTGTTTGAGTGAAACAACGGTGTCAGCTCCAAGCAGTTTTAGTTTTTCCAACGCTTCATGATTCCTTCCGGTAGCGATAATTTGGGAAGCTCCATAATGCCTGGCAATTTGCACCGCCAATTGTCCTGTTACTCCCGTTGCACCGTTTATGAGAACTGTATCCCCGGGTTTCATTCCTGCTCGAAAACGTAATGCCATTGCAGCACCGAGTACCGCATTCGGAAGGGCAGCGGCTGTAGCGTAATCAAGTCCATCTGGCAACAGGGTGTATTTGCTCGTGGAGATTAATCCCTTTTCAGCAATCATTCCAGTTATTCCCTGGGCATATACACTTTGTCCGTTTTCCAGTACGCCTACTCCGTCCATTCCTACAACTGCCGGCAATGTTTTGTAGCTGGAATAATGTTTACCGCTTGCACGAAACTTATCAAGGTTTTTAACTGCTGACGCTTTAATTGTAATTAACTGCTGAGTGTCGTTTTCAGGAATAGGGTCAGGAAAATCGCTGTATATTGGAGGTAAACCAAACTGAGTTAAAACTGCTGCTTTCATTTGTTAATTTGTAGATTTGTAATGCTCTTCTATATCCTTTAGATTTATTTGGATAATAAAGAATAAATATGAGTTTGACTTGCAGAAAAAATGATACAGTTATTTTATTCTTTTAGAAATTTAAGTGAAGTATTAAACTCTACGGATTTAACATCCATTATGTATGTACCCGGCGATAAATTATCCAGATTATCAATGCGGTTATTTGTTGAAAAGCCTTCTCTCTGAATTTTACCGTTCATATCATAAATGTAATAGTAAAAGTTTTTGTACAAACCGTTAAGTACTAAATAGCTTTTGCACGGATTTGGATAAATGGAAATTCCTTCATTATCCGATTCATGTACTCCTGTAGTTTGTAATTTATCTCCATAACTACCTGCAAACTCAACCGAACAATCGAAATAAACATTGAATTTCCAATATCTTCTATAGATACAACCTGCAGGACAATCACCCCAACCATACGAGTAAATAAGTTGAATATGGTCTGAAAAAATTGAATCTTTAATATCATTTCCATCGCCGGCATATCCGTTTGGTTCTGTGTATGATACACCCGGTATTTGTTCAAACAACTTTGCAAGTGCACGTATATTGTAATTGCTGTCTGTTCGTAAAACTACTACATCTTCAAAAAGAAAACCGGAAACTTTAAGATGATATGTATTCATCAGGCCGTCAACTGCAGCGTCACCAGTGGGGAACATTCCTTTCTTAAGTTGTTGCATCCATAGTAAATCAGGATTTGCAGTTACAAAAAAGGAGTTAGTTGAATAGACAGGATAGGTGTAAATTTTAAATATGGATATAACGCTGTCCTTCTCTTTTAATGAAGTCGCATTATATATTGCATTCAATGCGTTAAGAACAGTATCAATGTGAACTTTAGGAATGGGTACACTGTCTTTATAGGATATATTATTACGGTGAAATTTACGGAGAGTTAACTCACTTGCGTAGCGCGAATGTTTTGCGGTAATGCTGTCGGGTGCATTGCAATTGGAGGGAATCCGTTCAGCTTTAGATACCGACACCGAAAAAAGTATAAGGATAATTACGATTAGTGTTTTCATATATTGGTGTTATTGAAGT